>DAOUYK010000206.1 GCA_030666145.1 Mycolicibacterium sp.
AGCACTCCCTTGTCGCCCATCCGAGCAGCAAACGGTTTTAGTACCCAAACGCGTACCCAAACCAGCCCGAGGTTTGCGGGTGTCCGGCAATGTTCGCTGAGCGTCGATATGGTCGTCTAGCTGCGCCAACAACGCTTCTACGAACGTCAGCGAACACCACATTTATAACTATGGGTTATGCCGGCGGGTGTGACGAACAGCACACTGTGCTGCTTCGAGCCTGGTCATCGGCCTAGGCAGGCCACGTATCGGGTGTGATTCGGGCCTAATTGCCCCCAGAAAGGGCTGACCACCCGCGCGGAGCGCATCGCCGACGAAGAGATCACTTGGCGTGCTGGCCTTCCTGTTACCTCCAGGGTCCGGACGGCGTTCGATCTGGGGCGCCATTGCGGCCGTTTGGAGGCGTTTGCCAGGCTGGATGCGCTGATGTGGAGTCAGCGGTTCTCGGTTGACGATGTGATGCAGTTGGCTGATCAGCGTCGGCGTGCCCGCGGGATCGGGCAGCTGCGGGAGCTGCTGCCCTTGGTCGACGGCGGCGCTGCATCGCCTCGGGAGAGCGGGATTCGACTCTGTTTGCATGACAGCGGTTTTCCGCGGCCGCAGACGCAGGTGCCCGTGCTCATCGGTTCGCGGCCGGTGGCGTTCCTCGATATGGGATGGCAGCAGTACGAGGTCGCTGTTGAATATGACGGCGATCATCATCGCAAGGATCGCAAGCAGTACGTCAAGGACATTGCGCGGCTGAGGATGCTCGAGGAGCTGGGCTGGATCGTGATACGTGTGATAGCCGAGGACAGCCCCGCGAAGTGGCTCGCTGCTGTAGCGACTGCGCTGCGGAAGCAGGGTTGCGAATCTGCCCTCTGTGCTCGCTTGGGTGAACCGCCGCGGCCTAAACGCGCCGCGGCGCCGCCAGACGTTCCTGGCGCAGCAGCGTGACCTCGGGGAGTTCGACCGGGGCCAGCGGGCCGACCACCTGCGCCAGCAGATAGTCGGCGAGTTCAGGATTGCGCGCCAGACAACAGCCGTGCATGTAGCTGGCAATGACGCTGCCCTGCACCGCGCCGTCGATGCCGTCGCCGGCGCGGTTGCCCGCACCCTTGGTCACCGCTGCCAGGGGTCGCGCGTCGGCACCCAATACCGTTCCGCCGCGATGGTTTTCGAATCCGGTCATTGGCTCGGTCAAACCGTCGAGTAGCGGATTCGATGCGACCTCGCCGATGGTGCGCTCCGGCTGCGGCGAGGTCGTCAGGTCCAGCACGCCCACCCCGGCGACGCGTTCCCCGGTCGAGGTTTCGTACCACTGGCCAAGCACCTGGATAGCAGCGCAGATCGCCAGCACCGGCGCACATCGCGAAACCGCTTGCTGCAGGCCGGGGTGGCGGATCAAGTGTTTGGTGGCCAGCCGCTGTGCGTAGTCCTCGGCACCGCCGAGCGTGTACAGGTCAAGCTCGGCGGGTACCGTGTCATCGAGCGTGATCTCCACGATCTCAGCGTCGATTCCGCGCAGCCGCAACCGCTGTCTCAGCACCGCTGAGTTTCCGCCGTCGCCGTAGGTACCCATCACATCGGGTAGCACCAGTCCGATTCGCACCGCTGAATCAGACCTCTTCCCCGCGCCCTCGCTCCCGCCCGCTGGGGTCATTTCCGGCGCTCCAGGATACGGTTCAGCTGCAGGAAGGCGGTGTAGTTCGCGATGACCTCGACGTGACCTGGCGGGCAGGACTCGATGGCGCGCACGGTGTCGTGTACCAGTGTGTGCTCGACGCCGGCATAGCTCAGTCGCACTGCGAGGTCGGTACCCCGCTCTCCGGCGGCCACCACCTGCACGGTGCCGAAGTGTTCGAATCGCACGTCCCATAGCCACGACAGGTCTTCGCCGTCGGGAACCTGCCCGTTCACCGCGATCACTACTCCTGCGGCGTCCCGGTCAACCATCGACAGCGCCTCCTGCCAGCCGGCGGGGTTCTTGGCCAGCAGTACCCGCGCGGTGTGCGAACCGACCTGCATCGTCCTATATCTGCCGGCGACCTCGTCCACCCGCGAGACCGCGGCGACCGCCACGCTGGGATCTGCACCCAGGGTCACCGCCGCGGCCACCGCCTGCGTCGCGTTACCCCGATTGGCTGCACCGGGCAGTGCCAGGGTCATCGGTATCGAAAGACCGTCGGGTCCGTGGATGTGGGTGTCGTCGAACCACCAGTCTGGTTTCGGTCGTTGGAGGATCGCAGGGCCTTCGGGTCCGCCATCGGGCGCTTTTGCGGTCGAATACCAGTGCTTCTGCTCGCGGACGATGATCTCGCCGGACCGTGGACAGCTCACCGAGTCGCCTGCCCAGCCGCTGCCGGCGGCCACCCACACCACACGCGGGCTGTCGTAGGCGGCCGACGTCATCAGCACGTCGTCGCAGTTGGCAACGACGACCGCGTCGGGGTGACGGGTGAGCCCTCTGCGCAGGGTGCTTTCGATGTGGTTGATTTCGCCGACCCGGTCGAGCTGGTCACGGGACAGGTTGAGCAGCACGACCACTGATGGGTCGACGGCGTCGCTAACGTGGGGGACGTGCATTTCATCGACCTCGAGCGCGGCCAACGACGCGTGGGGTGCAGCGGCGAGGGCGGCCACTAGTCCGGCGTCCATGTTCGCCCCCTCGGCGTTGGTTGCCACCTGCCCTACAGTCGCCAGCGCCGCGGCAGCCATTCGGGTTGTCGTCGATTTGCCATTAGTACCCGTCACGACGACGGTGCGGCGGTCGTGCCCCAACTGGCTCAGAATCGAGCGGTCTAGCTTCATTGCGACTAGTCCGCCGATCATGGCGCCCGCACCCCGGCCGGTGACACGCGAGGCCCATTGCGCCCCGGCACCTGCCGCGAGCGCCAGCCGTCCCCGTCCGGTGACCATCTCGGCAGTCTAAAAGAGACCGAAATGCGGCCACCCGACACGCGGCAGGTGGGCCATGCTTGTCAGCCCTGCGTGGGATTCTCGATTGATGAGCTCAACCGCCGGCAGTCACTGGGGCAGGCCAGCCGAACAGGCAGGTGCCGGTTGGGTCGTCGTCGACGTCGAGACGACGGGATTCCATCCCGGGCAGGCGCGCGTTGTGAGCATCGCCGCGCTGGCACTTAGCGACGACGGCAACGTCGAGAAGACCCTCTACAGTCTGCTGAACCCCGGTGTCGACCCCGGGCCTACGCATGTGCACGGCCTCACCGCCGAGATGCTGGAGGGCCAGCCGGTCTTCGGCGACGTCGTCGACGACTTGATCGAGCTATTGCGGGGTCGCACCCTGGTCGCCCACAACGTGGCTTTCGACTACGCATTCCTCGCCGCCGAGGCCGAGCTGGTGGGAGCCGAGCTGCCGTCCGAAACCGTGATGTGCACGGTCGAGTTGGCTCGGCGGCTAGACCTCGGCACCGAGAACCTCAGGCTGGACACGCTGGCCCGCCACTGGGGCATCACCCAGATGAAGCCCCACGACGCGCTCGACGACGCCATGGTGCTCGCCGAGATACTCAAACCCGTGCTAGCGCTTGCCTACGAGCGCAGCGTGTGGCTGCCGGTGCGCTCGGTGACACGGCGCACTTGGCCGAACGGCAATGTCACCCACGACGAACTGCGGCCGCTGAAGGTGGTGGCTGCCCGGATGGCGTGTTCGTATGCCAATCCCGGGCGCCACGTGGCGGGGCGGCGGTTGGTGCAGGGCATGCGCGTCGCGCTGGCGACAGAGCTGAGCCACACCCAGGAGGAACTCATCGAACGCATCCTGCATGCGGGCCTGACCTACGCCGACTCGGTGGACCCCTACACGTCACTAGTTGTCTGCGATGAGGAGGCACCTGTGCAGGGCAAGGGTTATCAGGCGCAGGAACTCGGCGTCCCCGTGGTCGGCGACGCCGAGTTCATGCGAAATCTGGACTCAGTGATCGGCGGCCCAGCCATCGACGAGTTCGTCGACCCGTGTGCCGCGGACGATCAGCACACGCTCTTCTGAGTACCCGAAACTAGCTGAGCGTTTTTTTTCAGGCTGTCGAAGTCCACCGCGGCGATCGTGCTGGCTCCATTCGCGCCTTGGCCGAGGTGTACACACCTGGTGCGATCGTCGGTTAATTTCGGGCGGCGCGGTTCACAGCAGAGGTGACGGCGCTGAGGGACGCAGTCGTAATGGAGGTCGCGATTCCGACACCCCACACGATCTTGCCACCGATTGAAGCCTCCACATAGGCAGCAGCCTGCGCCTCCTCGCCCGCCGACATTGCGTGCTCGGAGTAGTCCAGCACGCTGACTTCGTAGCCGACTGCCCCCAGAGCATCGCAGAAGGCGGCCAGCGGTCCATTGCCGGCGCCGACGATCTCGGTCTCCACGCCGTCGATTTTGACGATCGTGGTGATGGTGTCGGTTCCGCCGTCCACCTCGGCGGCGTCAACTTTCTGGCGGATCCGTTCCAGCGGTGTGACCGGAGCCAGGTACTCCTCGGTAAACGCTTCCCACATCTCCTTGGGCGATACCTCGCCGCCCTCGCCGCCTGAGCCCTCGGCGATGGATTGGATCGCCTGGGAGAACTCGATCTGCAGCCGCCGAGGAAGGGCCAGGCCGTGATCGGCCTTCATGATGTAGGCAACGCCGCCCTTGCCCGACTGGGAGTTAACCCGGATGACTGCTTCGTAGGTTCGGCCGACGTCCCTGGGGTCGATGGGCAGATACGGGACCTGCCAGAGGATGTCATCCATATCGGCGTCCTGCTCAGCGGCAGAAATCTTCATCGCGTCCAGGCCCTTGTTGATGGCGTCCTGGTGGCTGCCGGAGAATGCGGTGTACACCAGGTCGCCGCCGTAGGGATGACGCTCGGGTACCGGCAGCTGATTGCAGTATTCGACCGTGCGGCGGATTTCGTCGATGTTGGAGAAGTCGATTTGCGGATCCAGGCCGCGTGAGAACAGGTTCATGCCTAGCGTTACCAGGCACACATTGCCGGTCCGTTCGCCGTTGCCGAACAAGCAGCCCTCGATGCGGTCTGCGCCGGCTGCATAGCCCAACTCTGCTGCAGCGACGGCGGTTCCGCGGTCGTTGTGGGGGTGCAGCGAGAGGATGATCGAGTCGCGACGAGCCAAATTGCGGCTCATCCACTCGATCGAGTCCGCATAGACGTTGGGGGTGGCCATCTCGACGGTCGCCGGCAGGTTCACGATCAGCGGTGACTGGAGGGTGGGCTCGATGACGTTGGCGACGGCATCGCAGACCTGGACTGCGTACTCCAACTCGGTGCCGGTGTAGGACTCGGGGGAGTACTCGAATCGCCAACGCGTGCGCGGGTACTTCGCGGCCTCCTGGACGCACAGCTGAGCACCGTCGGTCGCGATCTTCTTGACTGCGTCACGGTCGGCCCGAAACACCACGCGGCGCTGCAGGATCGACGTCGAGTTGTAGAAGTGCACGATCGCTTGCGGTGCTCCTTCGCAGGCTTCGAAGGTGCGCTCGATCAGTTCTGGTCGGCACTGGGTCAGCACCTGAATCGTGACGTCGTCGGGGATCGCGCCCTCGGTGATGATCTCGCGGACGAAGTCGAAGTCGGTCTGGCTGGCTGAGGGGAAACCCACCTCGATCTCCTTGTAGCCCATCCGGACCAGCAGATCGAACATGCGGCGCTTACGCGTCGGGCTCATCGGGTCGATCAGCGCCTGGTTGCCGTCGCGCAGGTCCACCGCGCACCACATCGGTGCGGTGTCGATCACCTTCTCGGGCCAGGTGCGGTCGGGCAGCCGGATAGCCTCGACCTCCTCATCGAAGGTCCGGTAGCGGCTTACCGGCATGGCGGAGCCCCGCTGGGTGTTCCAGGCGGGCTGGCCGGGGTGGGGGGCACCTGAGGGGGTGCGGATCGTCCGGACCGACGAGTAGGCATCGGCCGTGTTGAAATTCGGGGAGGAGAAGGAAGTCATTTCGGTGCTCCGGTGGGTCTAGAGGATTTCAAACCGGCGCATCGCGAACACCCGCGACGGGAAGCCGGTCTGGATCAGACCCCGTCGCGGCGACCGAGAAGGAGCACCCGCTGCACGGGGCTCACTCTA
>DAOUYK010000055.1 GCA_030666145.1 Mycolicibacterium sp.
CACCACCGGCGCACAACGCATTCCGCACCCCGATCGAGTTCATGGAGTTCATCGCCACGCTGCGCAATTTGTCCGGCGGGAAGCCGGTGGGGTTCAAAATCTGCGTCGGCGCTCGCACTGAGTTCCTGTCGATCTGCAAAGGCATCCTGGCCACCGGGATCGCACCGGACTTTGTGATCGTCGACGGCTCTGAAGGTGGAACTGGTTCCGCACCGAAGGAATTCGAAGACTACGTGGGGATGCCCCTGACTGAGGGGCTGATGTTGGTGCACAACTCCCTGGTGGGCACCGGGTTGCGCGACCGGGTCAAGGTCGAGGCATCGGGCAAGGTGGCCAGTGAAGTCGACATCGTCAGCCGGATATGCCAGGGCGCGGACTTTACGATGTGCGCGCGGGCAATGATGTCCGCCCTCGGCTGCATCCAGGCAGTCAAGTGCAACACCAACCATTGTCCGACCGGGGTGGCCACCCAGGACCCCGTCCGTGCCGGTGCCCTTGACATCGCTGACAAGACCACACGAGTGTTCAACTTCCAGCGCGCAACCGTTGCCAGCTCTGCACGCATCTTGGCGTCCATGGTTCTCAACGGATTCCACGAGCTGTCCCCCGCCGCCCTCAACCGTCGCATCGCGGGCGGGGGGACGCAGACCTACGCCGAAATCTACGACTGGCTTATGCCCGAGGCGCTCCTCGAGGACCCGCCGAACTCGTGGTTGTCCGGCTGGATCGAGGCATCCGCCGACGAATTCCGCTGACCCGTCAGCCCGGTCTCATTCTGCGCATCCACCGCCCTGGCCCACTATCATTGACCCCGGTTGGTGGCGGTCAACGGCCAGCTACTCGTCGGTTACGGTGTCGTCTTCGTCCTCATCTCCTGGCAGCTCGCGAGTGCTCAGCTGGTACATCGTGAAGTCAGCGGGCAGGCCCTCCTGCCTGGCGGCCAAGAGCGGTCTACGTAGCTTCTTGGCGGTCAGGCCGAGTGCGTCTAAATCCTCTGGGGAGATCCGATCCAGCGTGGCCTGCGAGACGACCAGCTCGCCCCGCGTCGCGCGTTCCATCACCCGCGCAGCCAGGTTCACATCGATACCCAGCCAGTCTGAACCGATACGCCGGGGGTGGCCGGTGTGGATGCCGACCCGCATTCGTGGCGTATATCCCTGCACTTCAACGGAGTTGAGGGCGTCCCGAGCCCTGATCGCAGCGCGCATGGCGGTGGTCGCATCGCCGAGCACCGCCATGATCCCGTCGCCCATCCTCTTGATGATTTGGCCGCCCGCCTCAAGTAGCGGCGGCTCGACCACTTGGGAGACTCGACGCAGCAGTTTCAGAGTGGCGTCATCGCCCGCGCTCAGCGACCACGTCGAGAAGCCGACGAGATCGGTGAACACCAACGTGACCTCTGCGTCGGCGGGCCGGCCGGAGAAGCGTTCGGTCAGCGCCTGCCAGACCTGCAGCGCTGCAAGGCTGACCTCACGCGAGGCCGCCTCACGTTCCAAGATGCGGTCGGCGGCACGCGCAGCTGCCTGCGGCCCACCAACTCCAGCCGCCGATAGTGGATCGCCGAACTCCGGGTCACCGGGCAACGCCCGGCGTACGCGGCGAAGGAGGGAAATGATGAAGCGACTGCGGTTGACCGCTTTCAACCAGCCGACTGGCCCCGAAGAGTAGCCGCGGACAGGTCCACCCGACGGGTCGTCTTTCACGCGAGCCAGCCTAAACCGGGTTCGACCACGCGGATAAACCGGCAGGTCACAACGATGTAGAGCGGTGGCGGCGGCTGCATAACGCCGAAGCACTGGCGCACCGAAACTATTGACAACAAACGTTGTCAATAGTAGGTTGAAATGGTGCGATCAGCGGCGATGGCAACAACGGTAGCCGGCACTCCCCTCGGTCCGGATTCACTGACCTGGAAGTACTTCGGCGATGTGCGCACGGGCATGCTGGGCGTGTGGATCGGCGCGATCCAAAATATGTACCCCGAACTCGGCGCCGGCGTCGAGGACCACTCAATTCTGCTACGCGAACCCCTGCAGCGGGTCGCCCGGTCGGTGTACCCGATCATGGGTGTTGTGTACGACGGCGACCGGGCCTCCCAGACCGGCGCTCAGATCAAGAGTTATCACAAATCGATCAAGGGAACCGACGCCAGCGGACGGCGCTACCACGCACTCAACCCAGAGACGTTCTATTGGGCCCACGCCACCTTTTTCATGTTGATCATCAAGACCGCCGAGTATTTTTGCGGCGGACTCACCGAGACCGAAAAACATCAACTGTTCGACGAACACGTTCAGTGGTACCGGATGTATGGGATGAGCATGCGCCCCGTTCCCGAATCATGGGAAGCCTTCCAAGAGTACTGGGATCGCAAATGTCGCGATGAGCTGGAGATCAACCCGGCAACGAAGGACATCTTTTCGATACGCATCCCCAAACCGTGGTTCGTGCTGATGCCCACACCAATATGGGATCAAATGTTCAAACCCGTCGTAGACGCACAACGCTGGATTGCCGCAGGCCTTTTCGATCCTGCCGTCCGCGAGCGGGCAGGCATGCGATGGACCGCCGGCGATGAAGTCCTGCTGCGCCTGCTCGGCAAGATAGTCGAACTCGCATTCGTTGCCGTACCGGAGGAAGTCAGGCTCCATCCGCGGGCGGTGGCCGCATACCGCCGGGCTGAAGGCAAGGTCGCAGCCGACGCTCCGCTGGTCGAGGCTCCAGCGTTCATGGCGCCACCGCGCGACCGCCGGGAATTGCCCATGCACTACGCGCCACCCTACAAATCCTTGCTCGACCGGGTCGGGTCCCTGGTGCACACAAAGTTCTCATTAGCGGGGGTGCGTCCCGCACGCGGACGCAGTAAGGCAGCCTGAAAACATGTTGGAATGGTCTGACGTCGATCTTGCCGTGCGCGACGCCGTGCGGGAGTTCGTCGACAAAGAGATCCGTCCGCACGTCGATGCGCTCGAGAGCGGCGAGATGGAGCCCTACGGCATCATCCGCAAGCTCTTCGCGACCTTCGGCATCGCCGACATGGCGCGCGACTCCCTGCAGAAGCGGCTGGCCAAACTGCGCGACGGCGAACCATCATCTGGGCCCAGGAAATCGGCCGGCGGCATGTTCGGCGGCGACGCCGGTTCGGCCGGAATGGGGTTCGTGGTCCTCAGCGAGCTCTGCCGGGTGTCCATGGGCGTCGTCACCGGGATGGGTGTCAGCCTCGGGCTCACCGTGCCGACCATCATGGGCCGCGGAACCCTGGCCCAGCAGGAACGCTGGCTTCCCGATTTGGTGACCTACGACAAGGTCGGCGCGTGGGCGATCACAGAACCCGACTCGGGGTCGGACGCCTTCGGCGGCATGAAATCCTACGTCGTGCGTGACGGCGAGGACTATATCCTCAACGGCCAGAAGACCTTCATCACCAACGGCCCCGACGCCGACGTCGTCGTCGTCTACGCCAAACTGGACGAGGGCGATCAGACAGTCAGCAAGCGCGACCGGAAGGTTCTGACGTTTGTCCTCGACCGCGGGATGGACGGATTCGTTCAGTCAAAGCCGTTCCACAAGATGGGAATTCATTCATCTCGGACGGGCGAACTCTTCTTCAACGACGTCCGCCTCGGCCGTGATCGGCTGCTCGGAGAGAGCGAACGGGAGGGAGTCGGCGACGCCGGACGGGACAGCGCACGGTCCAACTTCTCCGCCGAACGCATCGGTGTGGCGGCGATGGCCCTCGGCGTGATCGAGGAATGCCTCCGACTGTGCGTCGACTACGCGAAGAGCCGCACACTGTGGGGCCGCGAGATCGGCCAGTTCCAGCTGATCCAACTCAAACTCGCCACCATGGAGGTGGCTCGAATGAACGTGCGTAATATGCTGTTCCGGGTGATCGAGGCTGCGCAGAAAGGCAGCCCGATTTCGCTCGCGGAGGCCTCGGCGATCAAGTGGTACTGCTCTCAGGCCGCCACTGACGTTGCCATGGAAGCAGTGCAGGTGTTCGGCGGCAACGGATACATGACCGAATACCGGGTCGAGCAGCTCGCCCGCGACGCAAAGTCGCTGATGATCTACGCCGGCAGCAACGAGGTGCAGATCACGCACGTGGCCAGGGGTCTACTTAGCAAATAGCCTGAGAACCCCGACAACTGCACGGAGCCATGGGTGGAATTCAACAACAACACCGCGTTGATCACGGGCTCGAGCGGAGGGATCGGCGAGGAATTCGCCGTCTAGCTCGCACAGCGCGGCGCCAATCTCGTGCTGGTCGCAAGACGCGCCGACAAACTCGAAGCGCTGCGCGACAGGCTTGCCGCCAAGCCTCCCGGGATCGTGATCGAAGTCATCACCGCCGACTTGGCGGTGCCGGGGTCCGGCGCCGAGCTTGAGACCAGAATTCGTGAGCTGGGCCGGACGATCGATGTCCTCGTCAACAACGCCGGGATCGTCCTGCATGCGAAGTTCGTCGAACAGCGTCCCGAGGCCAACGCAGGTCAGATCCAATTGAATGCGGCACGCTGGTCGACCTCACCGCGCGCTTCCTGCCCCCGATGATCGAACGCAGACACGGCGTTGTGATCAACGTTGCCTCCACTGCGGCGTTCCAGCCGGCCCCCGGGATGGCCGTCTACGGCGCCACCAAGGCGTTCGTGCTCTCCTACACCGAGGCGCTCTGGCAGGAATGCAGAGGAACCGGGGTGAAGGTACTCACACGCTGCCCGGGCGCAACGGAGACCGAGTTCTTCACGCGCACCGGAGAGGAGTTCCTCACCGACGGACGGCAGACATCGAAGCAGGTCGTGGACACCGCCCTCGCCGCGCTCAACAAATCCAACCCGACCGTCGTGTCGGGCCTGCGCAACAAGATCATGGCAGCCGGCTACCGGGCGGGGCCCCGAAAGGTGATACTCGCGGTGTCGGAACGGATCATGAAGTCCGACAACTCTTAGCCGTATCGCCCATATAACCCCGCACGGTGACACCAAGGCAGACTGTTTTCTACTCGGCTACTTCTAATCGGAAGCCCGCTCGCTCTGGTCGGAAGCCCACGCGCTCTGATACAGGCAGATGGCCGCGGCCGAGCCGACGTTGAGGCTTTCGGCCCTGCCGGCCATCGGAATTCGCACTCTGGCCGTCGCCAGATCGACCACGTCGGCCGGTAGCCCGTGAGCTTCCGGCCCGAACAGCCATGCGGTCGGACCCGCCAGCTCGACATCAGCGAGACTGACATCGCCATCCAACGTGGTCGCCAGCACCTGTAGTCCGGCGCTCCGCAGCCGCGCGACAACGCCGGCGCCATCGGGCTCACTGACTACCGGAATCGAGAAGATGCTTCCCGCGGACGCCCGCAGGCACTTACCGTTGTAGGGATCCACGCTGTGCCCGGCGAGCACCACCGCATCAGCGCCCATCGCGTCGGCAACACGGATCAAGGTGCCCGCGTTTCCGGGCTCCGAGACACCCAGCGGCACCGCCAACAATGTCGGCTTGCCCGCCAGAACATCACTGAGGTCGCTCTCTGGGATCGAGCACACCGCGACAAGCCCAACAGGAGTAACCGTGTCAGACAAAGCTTTTGCGGCACGCTCAGTGACCACGTGGACGGTGGACCCGCTCAGCAGGTCGCCGAAGCGCTCGGCCGCAGTCTCGGTGGCGAATACCTCCAAAACGGCTCCGCGCCGCAACGCGGCCTCGACAAGGTTGGGCCCCTCGGCGAGAAAGCGTGCAGCGCGGCGGCGTCCGATGTGGCGGTGCAGTTTGACTGCCGCCGCCACTCGGGCAGATCGCTCGGTGAGGGTCAGGCAGCCTCGCCTGTACCGGCGGGAGCATTCACATCGGAGGGCAGAGCAGCTTTGGCAACCTCAACCAGCGCAGTAAATGCGGCCGGGTCACTCACAGCGAGCTCCGCGAGGTTCTTGCGGTCGACCTCGACGCCAGCTCCCTTGAGGCCCTGGATCAGCCGGTTGTAAGTGATGCCATTGGCGCGAGCCGCGGCGTTGATGCGCGAGATCCACAGCTTGCGGAACTCACCTTTGCGGGCCCGCCGGTCACGGTAGGCATAGGTCAACGAATGCAGCTGCTGTTCTTTAGCCTTGCGATACAGCCGGGACCGCTGGCCGCGGTACCCCTTTGAGGCCTTAAGGATAGTGCGCCGCTTCTTCTGCGCGTTGACTGCGCGCTTCACGCGTGCCATGGGGTCCTCCTATCTAGTTCGGGTCAGAATCGGGCTTGGGGCCGAATGGCGTCGAAAAATTCAGCCGTCCAGCAGTTTCGCTACGCGCTTCGCGTCGTTGGCGGCTACCTCGGTGCGGCCATCGAGCCGCCGGGTGCGCTTGCTCGATTTGTGCTCGAGCAAGTGCCTACGGCCGGCCTTCTGGCGCACGATCTTGCCTGTTCCGGTGCGGCGGAAACGCTTGGAGGCGCCGCTGTGGGTCTTCGTCTTGGGCATGGTTCCTCAGTTCTGCTGGGTGATATCGGGTCTACTGGGTGGTCTCGGGTGCGGCGGTGGGCTGCGCATCGCCGCCGGCCGCTCTTCGCGCAAGCGGCCCATCGGCGTCATGCGCCGCCTTTGCGCGAGTCTTCGCGCCGCGGTGCGGTGCCAACACCATCGTCATATTGCGTCCGTCCTGCTTCGCGGAGGTCTCGACGAAGCCGTAGTCAGCCACGTCGGCGCCCAGGCGCTGCAGGAGCCGGTAACCCAATTCGGGCCGCGACTGCTCACGCCCGCGGAACATGATCGTCACCTTGACCTTCGACCCGGCCTCCAGGAAGCGGATCACGTGCCCCTTCTTGGTCTGGTAGTCATGCGGGTCGATCTTGGGTCGCAGCTTCTGTTCCTTGACGACGGTCTGCTGCTGGTTCTTGCGGGACTCGCGCGCCTTCTGCGCCGTCTCGTATTTGAACTTGCCGTAGTCCATGATCTTGCACACCGGCGGTTTAGCGTCCGGGGCTACTTCGACAAGGTCGAGATCGGCATCCACGGCGACGCGGAGCGCATCTTCGATACGCACGATGCCTACCTGCTCACCGCCCGGTCCTATCAGGCGAACCTCAGGTACGCGAATGCGCTCGTTGACGCGAGTCTCAGTGCTGATGGGGCCTCCTATATTGTCCCGAGGAGTCCCCCACACCGGCGGCACACTGCCCCGAAGAACAGAGAAGCCCTGCACATAGCAGGGCCCAAAGCCGACCAGGACAGACATCAGCAATGCCTGTGACCGGACCGCTGTACCTTCGAGTGGCTCGGTGGCCAGCGGTGGGAGTGGGACTCCACTTGCTGTCCCTGACGTTTGCCGGGACGGTCGCGCGTGCCAGTCTAACAGGCATGACCGATGATCCAATACGCGCCGGCGAGGCATCCCCACCAGCACGCGAGCTCGCCGATATCCCCGCGGTCGAGGTGATCACCCGCGCAGCGGTCATGCTCATGAGCGCCGCCGCCGAGAAGATTGGACTGTCGGCAGATGATCCCGACGACAGTCCCTACCGCGATCTTGACGAGGCCCGCCGCCTGATCGCGGCGCTGGCCGGGCTGGTCACTGCATCGGCCGAGTACCTAGGACCCCACGCCGGACCGGTGCGCGATGGGCTCAAAACCCTGCAGCTGGCGTTTCGCGAGTACAGCGCCGCACCCGACGACCCCGGGCACGGTCCGGGAGAGAAGTACACCGGCCCGGTCTGGTAACGCCAATTTCGGCCGATGAGGGAATATCCTCGCGGCCTATGGGCCCGACGCCGCTCACCAGAGCACGCCTGACCGCCAGTTTCGGTTGGGTACCGGCGGCTGCCGGCTGGGTGGTGGGCGTCATCGCGACCGCATCGCTGCTGGCCAGCATCTCGCCGCTGGTCCGGTCGGTGATCAGGGTGCCGCGCGAGTTCGTCAACGACTACATCTTCAACTTTCCAGACACCAGCTTCGCTTGGGCGTTCGTGCTCGCGCTGCTGGCCGCCGCGCTGGCGGCCCGCAAACGGATCGCCTGGTGGATTCTGTTGATCTACATGGTCGGCGCGATGGTCGTGAATATCGCGGAACTGGTGGCCGGCGACGAGTCGGTGCCAGATGGGCTCGGCGAGATCATCGGGCTCGTCTTCCATAGCGCCGCGATCGGTTTCCTGTTCCTGGCCCGCGGGCAGTTCTGGGCCAAGGTCAGGCGCGGCGCGTTGATCAAGGCGACCGCGACGCTCCTCGTCGGCATGGGATTGGGAATTCTGGTCGGCTGGGGTCTGCTGGAACTCTTTCCCGGGACACTCGAGCGCGGCTTCCGTCTGCTTTACGCCGCAAACCGCGTCGTGGCGTTCGCCGGTGTCGACGCCGGAGCGTTCGACGGGCAGAACCCACACGTCTTGGTCAACGCGCTGCTCGGACTGTTCGGTGCGTTGGCGCTGATGGCGGCGGCCATCGTGCTGTTTCAGTCCCAGCGCGCAGAAAACGCGCTCACCGGCGAGGACGAATCGGCGATCCGTGGACTCCTCGAGCTCTACGGCAAGAACGACTCGCTGGGCTACTTCGCCACCCGCCGCGACAAGGCCGTCGTGTTCGCGCCGAACGGCCGCGCAGCCATCACCTTCCGTGTCGAGGTGGGCGTGTGCCTGGCCAGCGGCGATCCGGTCGGCGACCAGAAGGCCTGGCCGCAGGCCATCACTGCCTGGCTCGGGCTGTGCCAGACCTACGGCTGGGCGCCCGGCGTGATGGGCGCTAGCTCCGCGGCTGCGGAGTCATTCCGCGCGGCAGGACTCAACGCGCTGCAGCTCGGCGACGAGGCCATCCTCTACCCCGACAGTTTCCGGCTCTCCGGGCCCGATATGCGGGCCGTACGCCAGGCGGTGACACGCGCTCGGCGCGCGGGGGCCAGCGTGCGAATCCGTAGACATCGCGATATCGGCCCCGACGAGATGGCTCAGGTGATCAAACGGGCCCATGCCTGGCGCGACACCGACGACGAACGCGGCTTCTCGATGGCTCTGGGGCGGCTCGGCGACCCGGCCGACGGCGACTGCCTGCTGGTCGAGGCAGTACAGAACGACAGCACGAGGTCGGGTGGGTCCAGCGAAGTGGTCGCGATGTTGTCCCTGGTGCCCTGGGGCACCAGCGGCGCATCGCTGGACCTGACGCGCCGTTCACCCCAATCCCCCAACGGCACGATCGAATTGATGGTCAGCGAACTGTGTATGCAGGCTGACCACATCGGTGTCACCCGGCTCTCGCTGAACTTCGCGATGTTCCGCTCGGCATTCGAACATGGGGCTCAACTAGGGGCCGGACCGGTCGCCCGGCTGTGGCGCTGGTTGCTGGTGTTCTTCTCCCGATGGTGGCAGCTAGAGACCCTTTACCGGTCGAACATGAAGTACCAGCCCGCCTGGGTACCGCGCTTCGCCTGCTACGAGGAAGCCAGGCTGGTCCCCCGCGCCGGGGTGGCGTCGGTGATCGCTGAAGGTTTTCTGGTGCTGCCCTTTTCGCGGCGCCACGAGCGGCCGCACACCGGCCAGCACATCGCCGCACCTGGGACTCTGGTGGCGTCGGGACTGCTGCACTCCGATGGCACCACCCCCGATGTCAGCGGCTTTCAGGTCGATCTGCCCCCGGATGACGATCAGCCCCGCCTGCCCGAGCAGGTCCGGGTCCGAATGGCCAAACTCAAGGCGCTTCAGCATAACGGCGTCGATGCATATCCGGTGGGCCAGCCACCGAGCCATACCGTCGCGCAGGCCCTGGCTGCAGAGGAAGGCGCTGAGGTAACGGTGGCGGGCCGAGTGCTGAGGCTGCGCAACTACGGAGGCGTGCTGTTCGCCCAGTTACGGGACTGGTCCGGCGAGGCTCAGCTGCTGTTCGACAACTCGGCGCTCACCGGCTGCAGCACCGCCGACTTCACCCGCACGATTGACCTGGGCGACCTGATCGAAGTGACCGGCACCATGGGGCGCAGCCGATCTGGTGCCTGGTCGGTGATGGTGATCCGGTGGCGTCTGATCGGCAAGTGTCTTCGACCGCTGCCCGACAAACGGAAAGGGCTGACCGGCCAGGAGGCTCGCCTGCGTACCCGCTACGTCGACTTGGCAGTCAACACAGAGGCACGCGACCTGATCAAGGCACGCAGCGGGGTCTTGCACGCAATCCGCGAAACCCTTGTGGGCAAAGGATTCCTGGAGGTCGAGACCCCGATCCTGCAGCAGATTCACGGCGGCGCGAACGCCCGGCCTTTTCTGACCCATATCAATGCCTACGATCTCGACCTGTATCTACGCATTGCACCCGAGCTGTATCTGAAACGACTGTGCGTCGGCGGCGTTGAGCGAGTCTTCGAACTGGGCCGTGCCTTCCGCAACGAGGGCGTTGACTTCAGCCATAACCCAGAGTTCACCCTGTTAGAGGCCTACCAGGCTCATGCCGACTACAACGTATGGATCGACGGATGCCGTGAGCTGATCCAGAACGCCGCCCAGGCCGCCAACGACGCCCTCGTGTTCTTACGGCCCCGCAGGGACGGGACGCTGGAACCGGTCGATATCTCCGGACAGTGGCCAGTAAAGACCGTGCACGGCGCGGTGTCGGAAGCCTTGGGCGACGATGTCGGGCCCCAGACTGATCTCGCCACCCTGCGCCGGCTATGCGAGGCCGCCGGCATTCCCTACCTCACCCATTGGGATACCGGCGCGGTGGTGCTCGAACTCTATGAACGCCTCGTCGAGCACCGCACCGAGGAACCCACGTTCTACAAGGATTTCCCGACGACGGTGTCTCCCCTGACAAGGCCGCACCGCAGCATCCCGGGAGTCGCCGAACGCTGGGATCTCGTCGCCTGGGGTATCGAATTGGCCACCGCGTACAGCGAGCTCACCGACCCCGTTGAGCAGCGCCGCCGACTGCAGGAACAATCTCTACTGGCCGCCGGCGGCGACCCTGAGGCAATGGAACTCGACGAAGATTTTCTGCAGGCCATGGAGTACGCCATGGCGCCAACAGGCGGCCTGGGTATGGGCGTGGACCGCGTGGTCATGCTGATCACCGGCCGCAGCATCCGGGAAACACTGCCGTTCCCGCTGGCCAAACCTCGTTAAGCCCTCAGCCGTCAGGTCACGCGACCGCCAGGAAATCACACTGGCCCTTCACATCCAAAGAGGCAACGCCCTAGCCGGCGCGCCCGAGCGGTAGGCCCGGTACGCCCCGAAGTCAGCCTGCCCGCCCCGCACTGGCGGCCGCAGACGTATCGACAGCCCCACGGTGCTGCCGCCGGGTAGCGTGGTGGTCATGCCGGAGGAACCCAGTACCGATGCTTGCGTCGCCCCCGAGGGTAGCGACATCGTGATTCCAGGTGCCACGCAACAACCTACGGAATCTGTCGACACCGGCTACACCGCCGACGGCGTACCGACGTTCGAGTCCGTACGCGAAAAGATCGAGACCCGGCATGCGACCTCAATCGGGTCGGTGGAGCTCGCCGCTGAAACTCCAGAAGGCCGCAGCCTCGAAGAACAGTACGAAGCGCGCCAAGAGGCGGCTGCCGAGCGTCTCGCACAGATCCGCGCGTCCATGAGCAAGGACGGGCAGGCGCGGTAGCGTCAAGACGTGACCGCCAGCGACCGCTACGCGCTGACTTTGCGACGACTGCGAGCTTTACGCGGCTTCCGGCGCGCCACGCCCAACGACTCAGCTAGGAAGTGGCCCGTGTAGCTATTCATGTTGGCGGCGACGTCTTCGGGAGTGCCCGTTGCGACCACGGTGCCACCGCCGGATCCCCCGTCTGGACCCATGTCGACGATCCAGTCCGAGGTCTTGATCACATCGAGATTGTGCTCGATCACGATGACCGTATTGCCCTTGTCGACAAGGCCGTTGATCACTATCAAGAGTTTGCGGATATCTTCGAAGTGCAGCCCGGTAGTAGGCTCGTCCAGGACGTACACGGTGCGACCGGTGGAGCGCTTCTGCAACTCTGACGCCAGCTTCACGCGCTGCGCCTCGCCGCCGGACAGCGTGGGTGCCGGCTGGCCCAGTCTGACGTAACCGAGCCCAACGTCGACCAAGGTCTTCAGGTACCGGTGGATGGATGTGATCGGCGCGAAGAACTCTGCGGCCTCCTCGATGGACATGTCGAGCACTTCGGCGATGGTCTTGCCCTTGTAGTGGACCTCGAGGGTTTCGCGGTTGTAGCGGGCCCCCTGGCAGACCTCACACGGCACATATACATCGGGAAGAAAGTTCATCTCGATCTTGATGGTGCCGTCACCCGAGCACGCCTCACAGCGGCCGCCCTTGACGTTGAAAGAGAACCGCCCCGGTTGATAACCACG
The DNA here is from genome assembly GCA_030666145.1 of Mycolicibacterium sp. Lineage (GTDB taxonomy): Bacteria > Actinomycetota > Actinomycetes > Mycobacteriales > Mycobacteriaceae > Mycobacterium. The sequence goes on from DAOUYK010000055.1 coordinate 12,289, forward strand.
GACCTTGGCTTCGGTGGTGGCTGCGAACAGTGTGCGTATCTTGTCGAACACCCCGGTGTAGGTCGCGGCGTTGGAACGCGGCGTCCTGCCTATCGGCGACTGGTCGACCCGAACCAATTTGTCGACCTTGTCCAAACCGGTCACCCGGGTGTGCCGGCCGGGCACCTGCCGTGCACCGTTGAGCTTGTTGGCCAACACTGACGCCAAGATGTCGTTGACCAGTGTCGACTTTCCGGATCCGGAGACCCCGGTCACCGAGGTGAGCACCCCCAGCGGGAAGGCCACATCGATCTGACGCAGGTTATGCTCTCGCGCGCCGACCACAGTGAGCTGGCGCTTGTGCGCGGCCGGCCGCCGCAACGCGGATACGTCGATCTCCCGATTTCCCGAAAGATATTCGCCAGTAATCGAATTCGCGTTCTTGAGCAAGTCCTCGTATGGTCCGCTGTGCACAATTTCGCCACCGTGCTCACCGGCTGCCGGGCCGATGTCGACGACCCAGTCGGCGTGGGCAATGGTGTCGAGGTCGTGTTCGACCACGATGAGAGTGTTGCCGAGATCGCGCAGCCGCACCAGGGTGTCTATCAGCCTGCGGTTGTCGCGCTGATGCAGCCCGATCGATGGTTCGTCGAGTACGTAGAGCACGCCAACCAAGCCGGACCCGATCTGCGTGGCCAACCGGATGCGTTGCGCCTCACCGCCAGACAGCGTCGAGGCGGCACGGGACAACGAAAGGTACTCCAAGCCTACGTCGAGCAGAAACCCCAGCCGAGACTGAATCTCCTTGAGTACCTGCCCGGCGATCGCCCGTTCTCTGGTCCCCAGGGTGAGTGCGTTGAGAAATTCCGCACACTCGGCGATCGACAACTCCGCTACCTTCGCGATCGACTTGGCGCCGAAATCCCCTGCAGTCAACGTGACTGCCAGGATTTCTGGTTTGAGCCGGGTGCCGTCGCATTGGGGGCATGGCACGTCACGCATGAAGCCCTCGAGGCGCTGCTTGGTCTGTTCGGAGTCGGTTTGCTCCATGCGGCGATGCAGGAACGCCATGACGCCCTCGAAGTCGGCGTTGTAGGACCGCGTGCGGCCGTAGCGGTTCTTGTATCGCACGTGCACCTGCTCGTCGCAGCCCTCGAGAATCGCCTTGCGCGCCTTGACGGGAAGCTTCTTCCACGGGGTGTCGACATCGAACCCCAACTGGTCGCCCAGTCCGGACAACATTCGGGTGAAGTATTCGGCGGTGTGTCCCATCGCCCAGGGCGCGATGGCGCCTTCCGCGAGCGTTAGGTCGGAGTCGGGCACCACGAGATCGGGGTCGACCTCTTTCTTGATGCCCAGACCGACACACTCCGGACACGCCCCGTAGGGCGAGTTGAATGAGAACGACCGGGGCTCGAGGTCATCGACGGCCAGCGGGTGCCCGTTCGGACAAGCGAGCTTTTCTGAGAACCGTTGCTCGCGAGGAATTTCGGTCTCTCTGTCTCGGTCGTCGGGGAACTCCAGGACGACGATGCCGTCGGCAAGGTTTAGCGCAGTTTCCACTGAGTCGGTCAAACGCTGCTTGGAGCTAGCCTTGACGGTTAAGCGATCGACGACCACCTCGATGTCATGCTTCTCCTGTTTCTTCAGCTTCGGCGGGTCTGCCAGAGAGTGCACCACGCCATCGACCCGGACCCGGCTGTAGCCCTGTGTGTTGAGCTTGTCGAACAGGTCGACGAACTCCCCCTTGCGGGTTCGGACCACCGGCGCGAGCACCTGAAATCGCAGGCCCTCGTCCATGGCAAGGACCTGATCGACGATCTGCTGGGGAGTCTGGCGGGCGATGCGCTGTTCGCACACCGGGCAGTGCGGCGTGCCCGCTCTGGCGTAGAGAAGCCGCAGATAGTCATAGACCTCGGTGATGGTGCCGACAGTCGAGCGCGGGTTGCGATTGGTGGACTTCTGGTCGATGGACACCGCAGGTGAAAGACCCTCGATGAAGTCGACGTCGGGCTTGTCCATCTGCCCGAGGAATTGCCGTGCATAGGCAGACAGCGACTCCACGTAGCGACGCTGCCCCTCGGCGAAGATTGTGTCGAACGCCAAGGAGGACTTGCCAGAGCCCGACAGACCGGTGAACACGATCAGTGCCTCACGCGGCAAGTCGAGATCGACGCCGCGCAGATTGTGCTCCCGGGCACCCTTGACGATCAGGCGGTCAGCCAACTCCGTCCTTCCTCACGGTCACTCACGCTTCTCACTCGGTCACTCGCGCTTCTCACTCGGTAGGCCCGCGTCACCCGTGTGGCGCAAGACAGACCCATGCTAGGTGCCGCCACCGACAAACCCTGACAAACCCCGAGCCAGCTATCGGTCAGTGTTCACGACGGCCTCGGCGCGGCCGTAGCGGCGGAAAGTAACGTAGATCACCATGACCGCCGTCGATGACCATTACACCGGACACGTTGAGCCCGGGAAACCAGCTCGGCGCACCCTTCCGGGTGCCTCGATC
>DAOUYK010000135.1 GCA_030666145.1 Mycolicibacterium sp.
GCGCCGCACCATGTGCCCGAGCAGTGGTCGGACAAGTACAGGGGCAAATTCGACGACGGCTGGGATATGCTGCGAGACAAGACCCTCGAACGGCAGAAGAAGTTGGGTGTGGTGCCCGAGGATGCCGAACTCACCAAACGCCACCGCGAGATTCCCGCGTGGGAGGATATGCACGCTGACCTCAAGCCGGTGCTGGTTAGGCAGATGGAGATCTATGCGGGTTTCCTCGAACAGACCGACCACGAAATCGGCCGGATAGTCGACGCGATCGACGACCTCGGCGTCCTCGGCGTCCTCGGCGTCCTCGAGAACACGCTGATCTACGTCATCATCGGTGACAATGGCGCCTCCGCGGAGGGAACGCTCAACGGTTGCTTTAACGAGATGACAACGCTCAACAACATGCCGGGCATCGAGACGTCCGATTTCCTGCTCTCCAAGATCGACGACTTCGGCACCCCCGACGCCTACAACCACTACGCGGTCGGCTGGGCGCACGCGCTGTGCGCGCAGTATCAATGGACCAAGCAGGTGGCTTCGCACTGGGGCGGCACCCGCAACGGCACCGTCGTACATTGGCCGAATGGGCTGGCCGACAAGGGCGGTCTGCGCAACCAGTTCCACCATGTCATCGACGTGGCGCCCACCATCCTGGAAGCTGCGGGTCTGCCCGCACCGATGTCGGTCAACGGGATCACCCAGGCTCCGTTGGAGGGGGTGAGCATGCTGGATAGCCTGCGCGACGCGACCGCACCGGAGACCCACGAGGTGCAGTACTTCGAAATGATGGGCAACCGCGGCATCTACCACGATGGTTGGACGGCCTGCACCAAACACCGGACGCCGTGGACAGTCGATACTCCGCCCGCGTTCAACGACGACGTATGGGAACTCTACGGTCCCGAAGACTGGACCCAGTCACATGATCTGTCGAAGGAGCAGCCGGCAAAGCTGGCTGAACTGCAACGGCTTTGGCTCATCGAAGCCGTGAAGTACAACGTGGTGCCGCTGGACGACCGCGGTTTCGAACGGATCAATCCCGAAATTACTGGGCGCCCGCAAGTGATCCGGGGCACCACACAGCTCCTGTTCTCCGGAATGCGTGTCAGTGAATGGTGTGTGTTGACGCTCAAGAACAAGTCGCACTCTGTGACCGCAAACCTCGTCGTTCCCGAATCCGCTGCCGAGGGAGTGATCATCACACAGGGGGCAGCGCGGGCGGCTGGCCGCTGTACGTGCACGAGCGAAAGCTCAAGTACTGCTTTAACTTCCTTGGCATCGAGCACTACATCGTGTCGTCTGACAAGCCCATTCCGGCCGGCAAAATCCAGGCCCGAATGGAGTTTTCCTACGATGGCGGCGGCTTGGGCAAGGGCGGTGACGTCGGGCTGTGCGTTGACGGAGAAAGCGTCGGAAACGGCGGGGTCGAGAAGACTATCCCCATGGCCTACTCAGCCGACGAGGCCTGCGATGTCGGGTCCGGCACCGGTTCACCGGCTTCCCCCGACTACGGCCCGACGGGCAACAAGTTCACCGGTGAGATCGAATGGGTACAGCTCGACATCGGCGGCGACAGTCACGACCACCTGATCACAGCCGAGGACCGTTTCAACATCGCGATGGCCAAGCAGTAGCTCTCCCAGCCGAAGCGAAACACTGGGATTCTCATCCCTGCGCAGCTAATTGCCCGCAGGCAGCAGCGATTTCGCGACCCCGGGTGTCACGCACCGTGCACGACACTCCCCGTTCCCGGACCCGCTTGACGAATTCACGTTCGACAGGTTTGGGGCTGGCGTCCCACTCGCTGCCCGGTGTCGGGTTGAGCGGGATGACGTTGACATGCACGAGCGGTCCAAGCGCACCGTGCAGTCGCTTTCCGAGCAGATTCGCCCGCCAGGGCTGGTCGTTGACGTCGCGGATCAGCGCGTACTCGATCGACACCCGTCTGCCGGTGGTGTCGGCGTAGTAGCTTGCAGCGTCGAGCGCTTCGCCGACATCCCAGCGGTTGTTGACCGGCACCAGGGTGTCGCGTAATTCATCGTCAGGAGCGTGCAGGGACAGTGCCAGCGTCACGTTGAGTCGTTCGTCGGCGAGCTTGCGGATCGCCGGCGCCACACCGACGGTCGACACCGTGACCGAACGCGCCGAGATGCCGAACCCGTTGGGCGGTGCGGCAATAATGCGACGTACCGCCTCCAGCACCCGATTGTAGTTGGCCAGCGGCTCGCCCATTCCCATGAAAACGATGTTGGACAGCCGGCCACCGCGCGCAATCCCCTCCGCGTCGCAGCTGCGCAGCTCCGCGCCCGCCGCCCGCACCTGCTCGAGAATCTCGGCCGTCGACAGGTTGCGCATGAGGCCGCCCTGGCCGGTCGCGCAGAACGGGCAGGCCATACCGCAGCCGGCCTGAGACGAGATGCACACGGTGTTGCGGTCCGGGTAACGCATGAGCACCGACTCGAACTTCGCCCCGTCGACCGCGTGCCACAACACCTTTCGGGTCTCCCCGGCGTCGCAGGCGATCTCGCGTGCCGCATCCAGAAGCTTAGGGAACAGCGCGGCCGAAAGCTCCTCCCGCATTGCGGCTGGAAGATCGGTCATCTGCCCCGGATCGGCTACCAACCTGCTGTAGTACTGATTGGCCAGCTGCTTACCGCGGAAGGCCGGAAACCCCAGCTCGGCTACCGCGGCGGCCCGGCCCGCCGTGTCGAGGTCGGCGAAATGCCGCGGCGGCTTGGCACGGCGCGGCGGATCGAACACCAGCGGCAAAGCCGGACGCGGATCAGACATGAGTTCGGCCAGTATCGCATCCCGGGTGGCATCCCCAGAGTCGGAGCCGGATCAGGCCAGCAGGGAAAGCACAATCCAGGTGGCCACGGCGGACGGCAGCACCGAATCGAGTCGGTCCATTAGGCCACCGTGCCCGGGTAGCAGCGTGCCCATGTCCTTGATGCCGAGGTCGCGTTTCACTTGAGATTCGACCAGGTCGCCGAGCGTTGCGGTGATGACCAGCATCAGGCCGAGCGGCACCCCGACCCAGGCCGGGTTGTCGGTGAGGAACTCGACCGCAAGCACCGCGGTCGTCACGCCCAGCACGAACGAACCCGCCAGACCCTCCCAGGACTTCTTCGGGCTGATCGTCGGCGCCATCGGGTGCTTACCGAACAGCACCCCGGCGGTGTAGCCGCCGACATCGGAGCCGACGACGATCAGCATCAGGCAGGCGACTCGTCCCGCGCCGTCATCTGGGTAGATCAGCAACGCACCGAAACTGCCGAACAACGGCACCCAGGCGGCCACAAACACCGTCGTCGACATGTCCCGCAAGTAATTCTGCGGCGCACTGGACAGTCCACCCGATACCAGCCGCCAGATCATGCAGACCAGAACGGTCCCGCCGAACGCACCCAACGCACCTGCAGCGCCGAACGGCCAGGTCAACCAAACCATCGCCTGACCGCCGACGAGCAACGGCACCAGCGGTATCGAAAAACCGCCCTCGCGCAGCCGACGTACGACTTCATGCGTCGCCACCGCCATGGCGATGGCCACCACGGCGACCCACACCCGCGGCGCGAATAGCAGCGTGGCGATGAGCATGCCGCCCAGGCCCACCCCAACCGCGATCGCGGCGGGCAGGTTGCGACCAGCCCGCGAGGTTTTCGTCGTCGGCTTATTGACCGGCTGCTCTGCCGAGGGAGTCGCTTTTCGATCGGTCACATCAGACCTCCAGCAGCTCGCCCTCTTTGTGTTTGACCAATTCGTCGACCCGGTTCGTGTACTCGTGGGTGGTCTTTTCGAGGTCCTTCTCTGCGCGGACCACCTCATCCTCTCCGGCGTCGCCATCCTTCTTGATTCGAGCTAGCTCATCCATCGCCTTGCGGCGAACGCTTCGGACCGACACCCTGGCATCCTCGCCCTTCGACTTGGCCTGCTTGACCAGATCGCGGCGACGCTCCTCGGTCAGCTGAGGGATCGCGATCCGGATGACGTTCCCGTCGTTGGTCGGGTTGACCCCCAGGTCGGAATTGCGGATCGCGTCCTCGATGCTGCGCAGTTGGTTGGCCTCGTAAGGCTTGATGACGACTAGCCGGGCTTCGGCCACGTTGATGCTGGAGAGCTGGGTGATCGGAGTGGGTGAACCGTAGTAGTCGATGTTGACGCGGTTGAACATCGCGGGGTTGGCGCGGCCGGTGCGAATCGACGCCAAATCATCCCGCGCCACGGCCACGGCCTTGTCCATCTTCTCCTCGGCATCGAAGAGGGTTTCTTCGATCACTTGCGTTCTCCTGTCGCCTTCGCCCGTCCTGAGCACATCTCGTCGCCAGCGCTCGCCGGGACGCCACCGGTCACGCGGTGACCAGCGTTCCGATCTTCTCACCCGCGACTGCACGAGCGATATTGCCATCAGTGAGCAGGTTGAACACCAGGATCGGCATATCGTTGTCCATACACAAGCTGAACGCCGTCGCGTCGGCAACTTTTAGGCCGCGGTCGATGACCTCGCGGTGAGTGATCGCAGTGAGCAACTCAGCATCGGGGTGAACGCGCGGGTCTGCGGTGAACACACCGTCGACCGCCTTGGCCATCAGGACCACGTCGGCGCCGATCTCAAGCGCACGCTGCGCGGCAGTGGTGTCGGTGGAGAAGTACGGCAGCCCCATGCCCGCTCCGAAGATCACTACGCGCCCCTTCTCCAGGTGCCTGCGAGCCCGCAACGGGACATAGGGTTCGGCCACCTGGCCCATCGTGATGGCGGTCTGCACGCGGGTCTGGATACCTTCCTGTTCCAGGAAGTCCTGCAACGCAAGGCTGTTCATTACGGTGCCGAGCATGCCCATATAGTCCGAGCGGGTGCGTTCCATGCCCCGATGCTGCAATTGTTCGCCGCGGAAGAAATTGCCGCCGCCGATGACGACGGCCACCTGGGCGCGGCTACGCACCACTTCGGCGATTTGGCGGGCCACCAACGCGACCACGTCTGGATCGAGGCCGACTTGTCCGCCGCCGAACATTTCGCCGCCCAACTTGAGCAGTACTCGGGAGTAGGCGGGCCGGATCCCCGACGACGAGCCTGCACCATTGGGACTGGTGGATTCCGCCATCCGACTCCTTCACGTCCTCACATGCAATCGGCGCCCCGGAGGCCCGTGGACATCTACGCGGCTGCCTCAATCCTGCCTCATCGCGACCAACGCACCACGTCGGGGTGCGGTTGACAATCCCGACGCGTCGATCGCCTCTAGACTGCGCGCAGTGTCCTGCACGCGACGAAGTCCAAAGGTGCTCGTCAGCTTCGCAGGTCGCTGGATTCAACCCTGGATTCGCCGCCAGGGGCGGGCCTCCTCGAGTTCGTAGGCCAGCTCAAGCAGGCGAGCATCCTGTCCGACGGCGGCGGAGAGCATCATCCCGACTGGCAGCCCCGACGCCGATTCAGCCAGCGGCAACGAAATGGACGGCTCGCCAGTCGCATTCTGCAACGGAGTGAACGCCACCCATTCAACGAGCCGGTCAATGACCTGCTGATAGTTCGCGGTCGGATCGAGATAGCCGATCCGGGGGGTGGCGGCGGCCAACGTCGGCGTCAGCAGCACGTCGAAAGTCGACATCGCGCTCGACACGCTCTGGCGCACCCGCGCCAGCCGGGCGATCGCCAAAGGTAGCCGGTGCACGTTGCGAGATGCGTGACGCTCGAGGCCGAGAGTGAGATTGTCGAGCTTGTCGCGATCGAAACTCTCCCCGAACGTGCGGCGACCACCCCGCACGAGAGCGAAAGCCAGAAACGACCAATACAGCAGGAAATCATCGGTGAAGCGATGCGGGACCGGGTTGTCGATCACGCTCACCCGGTGACCGAGTTCCTCGAGCAGGGCGGACGTCTTGAAAGTCAGCTCAGTCACCTCGGGACTGGCGTCTCGGGCGACCGACTGTGTGCACACCGCGATGCGCAGTCGCTGCTTTCCGGGTGCGCTAACGTCTCCGACAGGCGGCAACTTCGGGTTGGCGGTGACCCGTTCCATCTCACGGTAGAACGCGGCGGTGTCGCGGACCGAGCGAGTGACCACACCGTTGTGGACGATACGCAGCGGCATCAGCCGCATGTCCTTATCGAGCGGAAGCCTTCCACGGGACGGTTTCAGGCCCACCAAACCGTTGCAGGACGCGGGAATCCGGATCGAACCGCCGCCGTCGTTGGCGTGTGCGATCGGCACCACCCCAGCAGCCACGAACGCCCCTGACCCCGAAGACGATGCGCCGGCGGTGTGCTCGACGTTCCACGGATTGCGCACCGGCCCAAGCCGCGGGTGCTCCGCCGAGGCGCTGAAGCCGAACTCCGAGAGCCGGGTCTTGCCCAGCGGCACCAACCCGGTACCCAGAAACGCGCGGGCGAAGTCGCCATCGAATTCAGCGGGTTTCGGGTCCCAGGCGTCGGTACCGCTCATCGTCGGCATGCCGGCGACAGCGACGTTGTCCTTGATGAACGTCGGCACCCCGTCGAAGTATCCGCCGTATGACCGCCGCATATGCGCGCGCGCCCTGGCCCTGTCGAAGACTTCGCAGGCCAGACCGTTGAGTGTGGGGTTCACCGCCTCGGTGCGCGCGATCGCGGCATCGATGATTTCGCGCGCCGACACCCTGCCAGCCCGCAGCGCCTCCACTACGCCGACAGCATCAAGGTCACCCAGGGCATCTCCGGAAAATTCTTGGCCGAAAGCATGAATGCTGTCCATGAGTCCGACGGTACCAAAGCGTACCGCCTCGCTCGGCGACACCGACAGACCACCGCACGAGGCCCCTGCGACCGCAGTCTCGGGGGCCTGGCGTTGACTACAGGATCAGGCCTGGCCGACCTCGAAGCGGACAAACCGCGTCACCGTCACGCCGGCCTCCTCGAGCAGGGCTTTGACGGACTTCTTGTTGTCCGACACCGACGGTTGATCCATCAGCACGACATCCTTGTAGAAGCCGCTCACGCGACCCTGGACGATCTTGGACAGCGCCTGCTCGGGCTTGCCCTCGTTGCGGGCAGTCTCCTCGGCGATGCGCTGCTCGTTGGCGACAACGTCCTCGGGCACATCCTCACGCGTGAGGTAGCGGGCCTTCAGCGCGGCAATCTGCAGAGCGACTGTGTGAGCTGCCGCTTTGGCCTTGCCCGCGTCGGCGCCGGCGTACTCGACCAGGACACCCACCGCAGGCGGCAAATCGGCCGCCCGTTTGTGCAGATAGGCCTCGGTGGCGCCGTCGAAATAGGCGGCGCGTCGCAGTTCCAACTTCTCGCCGATTTTCGCCGATAGGTCGGCGATGGTCTGCTCCACGGTGCTATCCCCCACTTTGACAGCCTTGAGCGCGTCGACATCAGTAGCCTTAGAGGCAGCCGCAGCGGCCACGATCTGGTCAGCGACCGCTTGGAACTCGGCGTTCTTAGCGACGAAATCGGTTTCGGAGTTGAGCTCGATCAACGCGCCGTCCTTGGCTGCCACCAGCCCTTCGGCGGTAGCACGTTCGGCACGCTTGCCGACATCTTTGGCGCCCTTGATGCGCAGCACCTCGACGGCCTTGTCAAAGTCGCCGTCGGAGTCGACAAGCGCGTTCTTCGAGGCCAGCATTCCGGCGCCGGTCAGCTCCCGGAGCCGCTTGACGTCGGCAGCGGTGTAGTTATCCATAGAAGCCCTTCCTTGGAAGACGAAGCGATTCAGGCGGTCGGTTCCGCTGCTGCCTCTACCGGCGCGGCAGCGGGTGCGGCTGCGGCCGTAGCGGTGGCCGTCGTGGTGGTCGTAGTGGCACCGGCCAGCAGATCCTGCTCCCACTCGGCGAGCGGTTCGGCGGCCTCAGTCGCCGGCTTGTCGGCGCCCGTGCCCGCGCCCGCTCGAGCCTGCAGCCCCCCGGCGACGGCGGAAGCCACCACCTTGGTCAGCAGCGCAGCCGAACGGATGGCGTCGTCGTTGCCCGGAATGGGGTAGTCGACGAGATCGGGATCGCAGTTGGTATCCAAGATCGCGATGATCGGGATGTTCAGCTTGCGCGCCTCAGCGACTGCGAGGTGCTCCTTGTTCGTGTCGACGACCCAGATCGCCGACGGCACCTTCTGCATGTCCCTGATGCCACCCAGAGACCGTTCAAGCTTGTTCTTTTCGCGGGTCAGCATCAGGATCTCTTTCTTAGTGCGACCCTCGAAACCACCGGTCTGCTCCATCGCCTCGAGCTCCTTGAGGCGCTGAAGACGCTTATGCACAGTGGAGAAGTTGGTGAGCATTCCACCGAGCCAGCGCTGGTTCACATACGGCATGCCGACGCGGGTGGCCTCTTCGGCGATGGACTCCTGCGCCTGCTTTTTAGTTCCCACGAACATGATAGACCCACCGTGGGCGACCGTCTCCTTGACGAATTCGTACGCCTTGTCGATGTAGGTCAACGTCTGCTGTAGGTCGATGATGTAAATGCCATTGCGGTCGGTGAAGATGAACCGCTTCATCTTGGGATTCCAGCGACGGGTCTGATGCCCGAAGTGGGTGCCGCTGTCCAGCAGCTGCTTCATTGTCACAACAGCCATGATTCGGCTATTCCTTCAGTTGTCGGTTGACGCCCAGCGTCCGGTGACGCCGAGCCCTGGTACCTGCTGGTTGCCGGACTCGTTTCCGAGAAGTTCGGGACGAGACCGCCGACATCCGGGTATGGCTGCCAATGGGCAGCTATGTGCAGACACGCGAAGTCAGCCCGCACTTGCGAGCTGCGGTAACCAGTTTACACGCTGAACAGGCGGCTTCTGACCACCGCGACGGCTCTCCACAGACCAGCCGCATCGGCCTGGTGTTCGGGCCGGCCGATGGGCTGAACTGGCATTATGCGAATGTTCGCCGCCATCGCGGCCTTCTGGGTGCTGAGCGCGGTCCCGGCGTCTGCGACCAACGGCCGCCTCGAGCGGCCGTTGCAACCTCGCCCGCCGGTCGTCGGTCAATTCGACGCTCCGTCGCACAACTGGCGGCGGGGTCACCGCGGCGTCGACCTGGCCGCGACTGCCGGGCAGTTGGTCTATGCCGCGGGTTCGGGCACCGTGGT
>DAOUYK010000324.1 GCA_030666145.1 Mycolicibacterium sp.
GCGCCGCACAACGTCCCGGTTCACCGTCGGCCGGCGGACACGCCGTGTCGCGACCGCAGCTCACCCGCGGGCAACGAGTTGGACTGGTCGCCGGGATGTGCGCGGCGGCGGCCACCGTCGTTCTCGGCGCGCTCATCTTGACCCGCGATCCTGGTCCCGCGTTTCCGTCGGGTCCCACGGCCGCCCAAATCACCGTAGAGAGACCCGCGCCCGCCGACTTCCCAGTCTCCGATGCGGAGGTCCGAGTGGCGCTTTCCCAGCCGTACGACCTCGGCCCCCTCGCCGACCCACAGCGGCGTGCGTCCTGCCTCGCCGGTCTCGGCTACTCCCCCACGATGACGGTGCTCGGTGGACGCCCGCTCGAAGTATTCGGCCGGTCCGCGGTATTACTCTTGTTTCCCACCGGCCCCCCGGACCAGATCAGGGCGATGGTGGTCGAGCCGACCTGCGCCGCCGCGCACACCGGCCTACTTGCCGAAACGGTGCTGCCCTCATAAGTCAACCTGGCGACCCGCGCCACGGCGTTGTCCTTGCGAGCCTGCGCTACCCGTTGCCGCTATGGGGCGATGAGCAAGGCTGGCGGAATCGGTCGTTCTGCTACCGGCGTCCACCGCATCTAAGGGTGCCCCGTGTCGCCGAAACAAGCTGGGCGCAGCACCACCACCACGATCCGGTCGCGTACAGCTCAGGCGTCGGTGATGTTCGCGTTCTAGGTGCGGAGCGACCAGAATCCTAGTGTTTTGCGAAATCACAACTTGGGTTGATTTCTAATCGCATACTGGACGCCAACTCACTGAGAAAGTACATCCCGAGGATAGAAGGCGCTATGGCGGCATCCCTTGTTTCGGAGACCAATTCAAGGAGCGGGCGTCTTGCTGGGGCGGGCCGTCATCGTCGGGCTAGTTCCGGTTGGATCGGGGCTCCTCGGATCAGATACGGCGCGGGGTTGTTACCCAAGCAGAAAACACTGAGTTCTTCCCGCTATGTGGGACGAGTTGGCGCGCTTGCAGTGGCCTTGGGTGTAGGCGCAGCGATTGCGTCGATGCCAGCAGTAGCGTTCGCCGATGCCACCGGCTCGGCTGATTCGGCGGGCTCGAGTTCGTCGAGCTCGTCATCAGAAGCCGGATCGTCGGGGGCGGGCGCGGCGCCGACGTCAGCGGCTGGATCCTCGGATTCGGGCGATTCATCGACTGGGTCGGTTAACGACGTTTCCTCCGACACCGACACCGACACCGACACTGACTTGGATACGGACGCCGACGCCGACACCGACACCGACTTGGATACGGACGCCGACTCCGACTTGGATACGGACGCCGACACCGACACCGACTTCGACTTCGACTTCGACGCAACGGCTTCCGGTGATTCGGGTTCGATGGCTGTGGATGATGGTTCTGTTTCGGATTCCTCGGTGTTGGCGGGTGCAGGCGCGGTCTCGGATGAGGTAAAGATTTCTGCCGCAGAGGTGTCGGTGGGGACCCCCGATGGGGTTGCGGCCGAGTCGGGGGCCGGCGCAGGTCAACAGGATCCTGGTGATGGTTTGGATGTCCCTGCGGCTGCGTTGGGTATGGCGACCGTGGGCGTGGCCTCGCGCCGCGAGGCCAGTTCCGGCGCCGTGACTATGGCATCCCAACAGGGCACATCTCAGTTCGCGGATCCCACGGACGCGAACGTGCTGGTAATCGGGATAGACGGCACGCGCTTGAGCTCGATACTGGATGACCCCGCAAACGTAAATTTGTTCGCCCTGATGGCCGGCGGCGACATCGTCACTTCCAGCGGCACCACCCCTATCGTGGGCGGCACCACCGCCGCGTCCACCATCGTCGGGCACACCACTATTTCTCTGCCCTCGTGGACAACGATTCTGGGAGGGGTGTGGGGCGAAGAGGCTGGGGTGATCAATAACGTCTTCTACACGAAGACCGCGGACGAATATCCGACAATGTTCAACACACTGGAGACGACGTTCGGCGACAACATCCAAACCATGGCCATCGCCAACTGGATTGGCACCGCCGCTATCTCCGACGCCGAATCCCTCGGGACCCCTGGCGCGGACGTAGTCCAATACGTCGAGGATTTCGAGAATGATCCGATCTGGACACAGAGCGATGACAGGGTCGCCGAGCTGACCGTCCAGGCTATTGAGGGCACCAATCCGGGCTGTGACGGACAGTGCCCTGTCCCAAACTTCCTCTTCAGCTACTTCGTCGGGGTCGACAACACAGGGCATGAGTTCGGTGGTGGTTCCCCCGAGTACAACGAAGCCCTCAGAAAGGTCGACGAGAACGTCGGCGAAATTATGGAGGCAGTCCTCGCCTCGGGTGAGGACTGGACTGTGATCGTGGTCACCGACCATGGCCAATCGACGACACGCGGCCCCATTGGGGCGCTCGCTCATGGCTTCCAAACGCCCGAGGAGACAACGACCTTCGTCATCGCCTGGGACGGGGAGAGCGCAACACCGATCTTCGAGTCCGGCGCAATGAACAACCAGTACTCGATCGTCGATATCTCGCCCACGGTTCTTGACCTCTTCGGAGGCCCCGCTCTTCCACCCTCTTGGTATGAGGGCGTGCCTCTGTCGAACCACGATCCCAGTACCGTCAAACCCGTCGATCCCGACGAGCTGCGGGTGACGCTCCAAGACTCGATCGAGATGTACGGCTACCCCGACATCGTCACCGATTTGAGCCTCGGCATGCGCACGGTCTTTGCCACGGTCGCCATGGTCGTGTACGACCTCACCAACTCGATCATCGCAGCGGTGGAGGAGATCCTGCCCAGCGGGCTTTCCTGGTTGATAACTGTGCCGGTCCAGATCATCGGCGATCTCCTCTATATGTGGACGAACGTCCCCGCGCAGATCGTCGCCCTGGCGACCGGCGTGAGCGGGGCCAGCATCTTCCCGCTGCTGCCACCAGAGCCACCGTCACCGCCGCTCGCACCTACACTGCCCGAAAGCCCGAACC
>DAOUYK010000078.1 GCA_030666145.1 Mycolicibacterium sp.
GGAAGCTGTACCGCGACGACCAAGGCGCCGCATAGACCGCGGCGTTGAGCCGTTCGGCGAGCGCGACAGCGTCGGCGCCTGCGCTGTCGCTGTCGACCTGCGGGCTAACGCCGATAGCGGGAGCGGTTGCGGCCGAGAGAGTTTCAGCGAAGCGGTCGATAGCGTCCGGGTCAGCGACGAGTGCGGGCACGACCGTGTGCGTCGGCACCGGAGCGGGCTCGGCGTCCCAGTCGTCCTCAGGAACTGAGAAAAATGTCGATCCGCACGGGGGTGTGGTCGCGGCCAACAGTGCGCGCGCCATCGCTGCGGGTACGTCGGCAGCCCGCGCCGGCTCGATCGCCCACTTGACGTAGGGCTGCGGAAGCAAAACGGACTGCGGGGATGATAGGTACGGTTCGGTCGGCAGCATCGCGCGAGTCTGCTGGCCGGCGGTGACCACGAGCGGAGTCTGGTTTCGCCAGGCGGTGATGATACTTTGCCATCGCGTTGCCCAGCCCTGCGGCGGTATGCACGTTGGCGACGCCCGGCCGACCCGACCGTTGTGCGTAACCGTCTGCCATCGCGACCACAGTCGCCTCCTGCAGACCGAGCACGTAATCCAGGTCATCGGGCCACCGCACGAACATGGGCATCTCAGTCGAGCCGGGGTTGCCGAACACCCGATCGACACCGAACCAGCGCAGGACGGCCCAAGTCGCCTCGGCGACGGTCTGGCTGCCCACCGCGCCATGATCGCAAATCGTGTCGGGTGGTGTCTGAGATTCGGGGATCCCGCGCAGCGTAGCCGCGATGTGTCGGAAAGCGGGTTGACCCGGCGAAGCTTTGAGAACCGCTGATTCGCGAAGAGCCGGTTCGCTGATGATGGTCGCCAGCTGTAGCTAGAGTCAGGCGGGCCAGGCGCGGGGTAAGGCCCGCCCGAAAGTATATGGAGCGTCACCATGGGTGAACATCACGGCGAGGGCGGAGACAGCCGGTGGAAAAAGCTGCTGACGCTTGTGGCCGCGGCCACGTTCGCAGTTGGCCTGATTTTCACCGTCCTGAAACTGCCGTACGCGCACGGGCTGTTCGCGGTATCGCTTGGCGCCGGAGGGGTTCCAGTGGCGCTGTCGGCGCTGCGGAGCGCGGCGCGAGGGAAAGTCACGATCAATCTGCTGGTGACTATTGCCGCCCTGGGGGCGCTGTATTTGGGCGAGATCCTCGAGGCTGCCGCAGTGATGTTCTTTTTCGCGTTGGCCGAAGCGTTTGAAGAATTTGGCGAAGCGCGGTCACAGAAAGCCATCGCCGCGCTCCTGGAGCGCTCACCGAAAATAGCCCGCCTGCAAGATGGTCGTGAAGTACCGGTCGAGGAGGTCTCGCCCGGCAGTATTGTCGCGGTTCGCCCCGGCGATACGGTGCCGCTGGATGGCGTCGTGGTTGGCGGTGAGTCATCGGTTGACGAAGCCGCAATCACCGGTGAAAGCGTGCCAAGCGAGAAGTACGAAGGTGAAACCGTCTACGCCGGTGCGTCAAACCAGAGTGGCTACTTGGACGTCGAAGTCACTCGGAGCGCCGAAAACAGCGTCCTATCGAGAATCGTTGCCTTGATCGCCGACGCGCAGAAATCACGACCGGAAATGCAGAAGTTCTTGGACCGGTTCGCAAGCTATTACATCCCAGCGGCCGTGGGCGCAGCGGCGCTGGTCGCGGTCGTTCCGCCCCTGCTGTTCAGCCAGGTCTTCAGCGAATGGTTCACGCGGGCTTTGATCCTGCTGGTGCTGGCCTGCCCGGATGCCCTGGTCGTGTCGGCGCCGATAGCGGTGGCTGCAGCCATTGGTGGCGCGTCTAAGAAGGGCGTTCTGATCAAGGGCGGTCGCCCTCTGGAGGTCCTCAGCAAGGTCGGGGCCGCCGCCTTCGACAAGACCAAGACGCTGACCGTTGGGGTACCGGGAGTCAGGGAAGTTGTGCCCCTGCACAACGCGAGTGAAGTCGATGTGCTCAGCGATGCCGCCGGCCTGGAGAAATTCTCGTCACACCCGTTGGCCCGCGCCATTGAGCAGCACGCCGCTCGGCGCGGCGTCGACGCCCACGCCATGGACACGTTCGCCAACGTCGCCGGCCGGGGAGCAACCGCCAACTGCCTCGTCTGTTCCACCAAGGAGCATGCGATAGGCAATCTGCATCACATCGGCGCCAGCGCCACCACATGTGACGAAGTGGTGGCCGTAGTGGACAGGCTGGAGTCAGGCGGGCAGACAGCCGTACTCGTCAGCGAAGGCACGACCGTTATCGGCGTTATCGGCGTCACCGACGAACTGCGACCCGAATCCCCAGCGGTGATCGCTGCGATAAAGAAGCTGGGAGTCACGCCGGTCATGCTCACCGGCGACAACGAGCGCGCAGCACACTCGGTGGCCGAGCGGATCGGAATCGATGAGGTCCATGGCGCGCTGTTGCCCGAGCAAAAGGCGGAACTGATCGACCAGCTGCAAACGACCCACGGCCGGGTGGCCATGATCGGCGACGGTGTCAACGACGCGCCCAGCCTCGCGCGCGCCGATGTGGGGATAGCTATGGGCGGCGGCTCCGACGTGGCGATAGAGACTGCCGACGTCACCTTGATGAACGACACCATCGCCACGATCCCCTACCTGCTGAAACTAGGGCGAACGACCTTCCGCGTCGTCAAACAGAACGTGTACGGGTCGCTCGTCGTCAAGGGATTGATCCTGGCCGCCGGCATGGCCGGCCTGGTCGGATTGACCGCGGCGGTCGCCATCGACGCGATCACTGCGATTCTTGTTGTGCTCAATGGGCTGCGGCTCTTCCGCGCGGGTTCCGCAAGTCTGCCCTAAAGTGTCGCCCTTCCGACGGGGAACCGACAGTGGGTCGAAAAAGGTGCCCGTTGTTCAATACTGAAGCTACTCAACCGGTGTCCGAGGACGGCCTACGCATCTTCTCGGCAGCGGCGACTAACCTGCGGAGCCACATCTTTACGACATCCGCGCTGCGATGAACACCCCGGCTCGCGCCGGGCTACCGTCGCCTTGGTGGCCATGTCGCGAATCGCCCGGGTCTGCGCTGCCGGAGCCAGCGTGCTCGGCCTCGCTGCGGTTCCCTCCCGGTTCGGCGGCGATCGTGGGGCAAGACCTCCGCGGACTCGGCTGGGATATCGACGCGTACCAATCCCTCCAGCGCGGCATGGTCTTTCCGGTCGGCAGCTTCGGCCACAGCGGGTTTACCGGGGTGACACTGTGGATTGATCCTGGGTCGGATAGCTACTTGGTTGTGCTTGCGAATGTGATCCATCAGCGCGGCGGTCCACCCCGCGGTCCACCCATTGTGAAGCTGAGTGGCGATGTGGCCACAATCGCAGCCCGCGCTCTACACCTCTACGGAAGTTGATAGCAGCTGGGCGGGACTCCAAAATCAGCAAAAATTGATACAACTATCAACATTGTCCACCGTCGCCGCCTTGGTTGTGCGACGGTCGACTAGGTGAGTTCACCGCCTCAGAACACCGATCCAATGGGCGGGGTCTACTGTGGCCAGAGCCGGCGCCGCGACTGTGGGCGATGGTGCTGGCGCGCAGCGTTCCAAGGCTCGCAAGAGGTGCTGACGCTCCAGAACTCCGAAACCGAGCAGGGGGGGTTAATCTCCGATGAAGCGGCTTTCAGGTGTAGACGCGGCGTTCTGGCATGGTGAGACGGCAGCTTGGCACATGCACGTCGGGGGGCTGACAATCTGCGACCCCACTGACGCTCCGGACTTCAGCTTCGCACGGCTGCGCGAGCTGCTCATCGAGCGGCTGCGGGATATGCCGCAGTTGCGCTGGCGGGTCACCGATATCCCCCTAGGGCTGGACAAGCCATGGTTTGTTGAAGACGAAGATCTTGACCCGGACTTTCATATCCGTCGCATCGGCGTACCTGCTCCTGGAGGACGCAAGGAGCTCGAGGAGCTTGCGGGCCGGCTGATGTCCTACAAACTGGACCGCTCCCGGCCGCTTTGGGAGCTGTGGGTCATCGAAGGCGTGGAGGGTGGCCGGGTGGCCACACTGACCAAAATGCATCACGCCATCGTCGATGGAGTCTCGGGAGCAGGGCTCGGGGAGATACTGCTCGACGCCACCCCTGAGCCCCGGCCGGCGTCAGATGACACGGTGGGGTCGTTGGTTGGGACCGGGTTTCCCAGCCCGGAACGTGTGGCGCTGGGGATGATGGTCAATATCGGCGTCAAGACTCCGTACCGGATTGCCCGACTGGTCGAGCAGACGGTGCGCCAGCAGCTTGCCACCCTAGGGATGGCCGGCAAGCCGCCGGGGTATTTCGAGGCGCCCCACACTCGGTTCAATGCCAGCCTGTCTCCGCACCGACGGATCAGCGGGGGTCAGCTTGAGCTGGGCCGCGTCAAAGCGGTCAAGGATGCCTACGGGGTGAAGTTGAACGATGTGGTCCTGGCCGTGGTGGCCGGGGCTGTCCGTGACTATCTGTCCAAGCGGGGAGAACTGCCGGCCAAGCCCCTCATCGCGCAGATCCCCATGTCCACGCGCAGCGAGGAATCCAGTGGCGAGGTTGGTAACCAGATCAGCTCGATGACTGCCTCGCTCGCCACCGACATCGAGGACCCGGCCGAGCGGATCAATGTCATCCACGAGAGCACGCAGGGCGCAAAGGAGATGGCCAAGGCGCTTTCTGCGCACCAGATCATGGGGCTGACCGACACCACGCCACCCGGGCTGGTGCAGCTGGCCGCTCGCACATACACCGCGACCGGCCTGTCTAAGAGCCTGGCCCCGATCAACCTCGTTGTGTCCAACGTGCCCGGTCCGCCGATACCGCTATACATGGCCGGAGCGAAGCTTGAGCGGCTGTTTCCGCTCGGCCCGCCGGTGATGGATGTGGCGCTCAACATCACCTGCGTGTCGTATGTGGACACCATCGACTTCGGTTTTGTGACCACGCCCGAGATAGCCGGCGACATTGACGAGATGGCCGATGCGCTCCAGCCTGCCCTCGCCGAACTGGAGCGCGCCGTGGGCATAGCTTGATCGGCGCGTAGTGCACGCTGCCGCGTTCGTTTCCCGGTTTAGGTCCCGGCCCATCGCAACTACGCGCCGCTTGCTGCTTGCCGGTCAGGGTTGGGTGCGGCGCGAAGGACGATTACGAGCAGGCCTGACATCAGCATCATTGCGCCGACCGCCCACATTCCCAACTTGTCCGATCCCGTGGCGTCGTGCAGCGCACCGGTGACATATGGGCCGGCGAACCCGGCCAGATTACCGATCGAGTTGATCAGCGCGATCGCTGCGGCTGCGGCGGTGCCGGTAAGAAAACGTGACGGCAATGCCCAGAAGCAGGGCATAGCACAAAAGATCGCCATAGCTGTGATGACAACGGGGATCATCACTAGCACTGGGCTGTTGAGGTAGAGCGCGGCGGGGATTGCCAGTCCGCCAACGAAAGCCGGGATCGCCACGTGCCAGACGTGTTCGCCGGTACGGTCGGCGTGACGCGACCAGAAGTACATTGCTACTGCGGCGAATGTGTAGGGGATCGCGGTAATCAGACCGACCTCGACGATGGAATATCCCACTCCGAAGGTGGTTTGAAATCCCGTAATGATCGACGGCAAGAAGAACGCCAATGTGTAGACGCCGTAGGCGATCCCGAAGATGATCAGCGCGAGCATCCACACCCGGGTGCTGGTCAATGCGCGACGCAGCGGGAAGTCGAATGTGCTACTGACGGCATGGTGCTCTTGGGCCAGTACGTTTACCAGCCATTGCCGTTTATCTGGTTGTAGCCAGTGTGCATCATCGGGGGTGTCGGTCAGGTAAAACCAGCAGATGATGCCCAGCACCATCGCCGGGGCGCCTAGGCAGATCATCATGAACTGCCAGCCAGCCAAGCCAGATACATCCTCGCCGATGTGGATCAGCCAGGCCGCGATCGGGGTGCCGATGGCGGAGGCGATGGGATTGGCCATCAAAAACAGCGCAATGACGCGGGCCTGATAGTCGCGGGGAAACCATTGGCTCAGATAAAAGATCACTCCCGGGACGAGTCCGGCCTCGGCAACCCCAAGAAGGAAACGCAAGCCCAATAAGGTCGCAGCGTTGGGTGCGAACCCGATAGCCACGGCCACGATCCCCCACGACACCGCGATGCGGGCCAGCCAACGGCGCGCGCCGTAACGGTCCAAGGCGAGGTTGGAAGGAATCTCTACCAGCACATAGCCGATGAAGAAGATGCCTGATACCAGGCCGAACATCGTTGCTGAGAGTTGTAGGTGCTCACTGATGTCGGTCTTAGCGATACCCAGAGTGGTGCGGTCCAGATAATTGACGAAGAACAGCAGCATCAAGAACGGAACCAGCCGGATGGCAACCTTGTGCACAGTGCGCGCCGCCAGCGATCGTTCCCCAACGTCAGCGCTCGACATCACACCTCCTGTCCTCGCCGCTGCGGAGAGGCATTCTGCCTACCAACAGGCAACCTATTCTCACAGAACCTCATCGACGAGACTGAAGACGTCTTTGGTTGGCGCGCAACTGTTTACGATCGTGAGCTTCAAGGGACTCCAATACGGGCAAGATCCAGGGCCCACGCGATCCGTCGACGGTTCGGCGGTGGAGGAATGCACCACCGCAGTGCAGGAGCCAACGGTGGCCAGTGTCGACCGCCACCCCGGCCTGACCGCGTGAATGACCCGGTAGAGAGATCAACACGACGCCAGGCGAAATCTCGTCGAGTTGCTTCGCCGCCGCCAACCCGCGCCATCCGTCACCCTCGGCGATGACGTCGAAGCCGGCAGCCAGAACGCCTATGGAATGGGTGGGATTGCCGGAATAGCTGGAATTGCTGGAATTGGCGGAATTGGCGGCGGAGCTGGAACCGGACATCCGTCCACCCCGGGACTACAGACAGGAACCGGAGGCGCCGGAGGCACAGGGGGGCGGCGGTGAATACTGAGCTGAAGCTACAGGTGCCCCTGCGAGGGCGAGGACTGCGATGACACCGATGATCGAACGTTTCATCTGAGCCTTCCCTTCATCGTCTGTGATGTGGAAGCGGGATTTGATGGTACCTACAGGGCAGGGTGTTTTGTCCCGGAACCAGCGAGCCCTTACCGGTCGCCATAGCCATCAGCCTTTCTGTGGTTGGCAAATAGCCCGGTTTGTCCGACCGCTTCGGCCTAAGTTGAAGTCATGAATCGCATCACTGAGGCCATGGGCTCGGTTTCTCGGACGCTGTCTCGACCGACAGGTGCCGGCCGCTACCGACCGCTGTACTTCCTGAACGTCCTCGACAAGCTTCGGGGTGCGTCCTTGGAAAACGCAGTACGGGACCGCGTAGTGATGATCACCGGAGCGTCGTCCGGGATCGGTGCGGTGACTGCACAGCAGATTGGAGCTGCTGGAGGGACGGTCGCGCTGGTGGCGCGTGGGATTGAGAAACTCGAGGCGACGGCCGACGATGTTCTAGCTGCGGGCGGCACTGCACACATCTATCCCTGCGACCTCTCAGATCTCGAAGCCATCGAGGCGATGACCGACAAAGCGCTAGCGGATCTGGGGCGCGTCGACATATTGGTCAACAATGCCGGACGATCGATCCGCCGCTCGCTGGCCTTGTCCTACGACCGGATGCACGATTACCAACGCACAATGCAGCTGAACTACTTCGCGCCGGTACAGCTGATGCTCAAGGTGCTGCCGGGCATGCGAGAACGCAAGTTCGGTCAGGTGGTCAATGTGTCGTCTGTGGGGGTGCAGACGCGTGTGCCGCGCTTCGGTGCCTACATTGCGAGCAAAGCTGCGCTGGACATCCTGTGCGATGCATGGCAGGCCGAAACGCGCTCGGAGAATGTCCATTTCACTACGGTGCATATGGGCTTGGTGCGCACTCCGATGATTGAGGCCACGACCATCTACGATCAGTTCCCGGTGCTGACGCCGGAGCAGGCAGCTGGCACGCTGTGCGAGGCCATCATCCACCGGCCGCGGCGCTCCACCTCACCGGTTGGCCAGATTGCGTCGTTCGCCGATGCGGTCACCCCACAAATCATGGATCGCGTACGAAGCCGCGGGTTCGACTTGTTCGACGACTCTGCTGCCGCCAAAGGCAAGGAAGCCGCCGGCGAGGAGCAGATCTCAACCCAGGGCAAGGTCTTCGCCGAGGTCACTCGCGGTGTGCACTGGTAGTCCATACCGATTGGGCAGGAAAAAAAATCTGGGCCTCTTTGCCAGGCCGCGGCCGATCGCTTCCAGCCAATCGATACCTTTGTTGGCTGATGCGCTGGATCGTCGACGGCATGAACGTGATCGGGACCCGCCCCGATGGTTGGTGGCGGGACCGTCGGCGGGCAATGGTTGCACTGGTCGGCAGGCTCGAGTGCTGGGCTGAGGCTATCGGCGACGATGTGGCGATTGTTTTCGAACGACCGCCGATGCCTCCTATTCGCTCCTCGGTCATCACAGTCGCCCATGCTCCCCGGGCAGCCGCGAACTCAGCCGATGACGAGATCGTCCGGCTGGTACAGGTAGATGATCGACCGCAGGAGATTACGGTCGCCACCTCGGACGCCAGGTTGTTCCACCGGATCAGGGCGGCGGGCGCAGCCGTCTACCCAGCAGAGAGTTTCCGCAATCTCGTCGACCCCCGATAGCCCACTTCACGCCAGTCGGGCTAAATTTTTCTGGCGGGGGGTGACGGGCTTCTGGTGGCCGCGCCCCTGACCCCGAATGCGGCGGCCATCCGTCGTCCGGCTTCAGGCTCGCCTGTCAGAGTGCCCCGGGGGGCCGGTCAGGGATTGCTCAAAATTGATGGTGCCGGCGCCAAGGCCGAGCAGTGTGGCAAGATCGTTGCTCAGCGTTGCCGCCGGCTCAAGTGCCGGACCGATGGCCATCTGCACCGATCCGTCGTTGACCAGAGCGTGAAAGACCAGGCCGTCTATCCGGAATTCGTAGGACTCTTCGAGTGCACGGGTCGCACCGGGCTGGAATCGCGCCCTGACCGTACCGATGATGCCGTGTTGGCCCCCGGTGGCTTCGAGGTGAGGTCCGAGAATCGTGATCGCAGGTTCACCATCGCGGTGCCCGAGCTGCTGGAAAAACTAGCCGGAATCGTCGACGATCCGGGCGTGTGGACCACCGACGAGTTCCCGCTCGTGCTGTCGGCGGGGAAGCGGCGTGCGTTCACCGCGAACACGATCATCCGCGATCCCGCCTGGCGCCGTCGTGATGCAGAAGGTGCGCGGCGGATCAGCCCTGCCGACGCCGAGAGCCATGGCGTGACCAACGGCGATTCCGCCCGACTGGTCACCGAGCGCGGTGCCGCTGATGTCCTCGTCGAAGTGAGCGACATGATGCAGGAAGGCCACATATCACTGCCCAACGGACTTGGTACTCACCACCGCGACGCGGATGGAACGCAGGTTCAGACGGGCGTCGCGCCTAACGACCTCACCTCGGTGGATCGGAGAGACTGGCTGGCCGGTACCCCCTGGCACAAGAACGTGCCGGCCCGCATTGAGCCGGTCCCATCGGAAGCGCATCTGCGGCGCCAGTAGCGGTGTTGATCTGCCAGGTCCGGGAAGGCTGGCCCCGCCCTGAATGTCGAACAGCAGGGCCCGCTGGAACGGCGATGGGGACTACTGGGCCTTCATTTCCTAACTGCGCAAATACATTCGGCACGCCGTTGCGCGGACAAACGCGCCACCGGAGAAAAACGGTGGCGCGTTTGTCAGAAACGATCGATTAGCCCGCCATGAATTGATCGTAGGCGGAAGCCTTTTCCGGCGGCAGCACGGTGACATTGCACTGTTGCTGGGTTTCGCCGATCGGTGCCAAAATGCCGCGCAATTGGAGGTACTGCACGGGATGGGCAGTGAAATATTGCCGAACCGTGGACGCCGATTGCGGAGTGGGTTGGTCAAGAGCGGGCGTCAGGACTTCGCTGGCCTCTGGGTGGGCAGCCAAATACGACCGCGCCGAACTCATCGTTGCGGAGACGGTGTTCGCTACAGCGTCGGGGCTGCAGTCGGTCGTCGCAACAGCCGATGGTGCTCCCGCAGTGGCGAGGGCAAACCCTGCGATCAGGCAGCCGACGGCAGTACCAGCCAGTCGTTGACGCGCGCCAACACCGTTGTTTTTCATGATCATTGCCGTCCTTCGAATAGCAGGTGGGCCACTATGAACTTCCCCCACGTGTGTTTTCAGGCTACGGCGCTTACCGGGTGCTTGCAATAGTTAGCACCGTAATGTGGCAGCCGCCACTCATATCCGCGACCACCCCTCGATTGGTCAGCAAGCGTGCGCTCTGGATGTATGACCTGGGCCATGTCTAGGGAACAAGTGTGATCAGGCCCTCTCCTCAACGGCGCCGGCGGTGGGCGTGAAAAGGTATGGAAATTAGCGATGTTGAAGAGCAGGAACACTCATTGGCTTTCTAGGTGGATCTCCTTTTGCCCCTTGGGTTCGACTGGTACTAGTGGAATCGCTGCAAACGGGAACACCGCACACAGGGCGAACACCGTCGGATAGCCGACAACCCCGATCAGCCCGCCAAAAACGGGTTGGGCGATGCTGGCGACCATGAGCTGCGTGGTGTTCTGGACACCAAGCGCTCGCCCGCTCCAGAACGGGCCGGCGCGCTCGGCGATCGCGGTGAACGACAAACTGTTGTCGGACACCGTGATCATCGCGGCAACCGCCAGCATTTCGGCAATGCTTATCTCCGAAAAATCAAGCCAATCGACCAGTGCCAGCACGCTCATCGTCACAGCGGAGGTGAGCGCAATAATTCGCGTCGGCCGCATCCGTGCGCCCGCTCTGTCCGACCACCATCCGGTGGCGATGCGACCGCCAGCCCCCACCACCGATGCCACCATCAACATCGCTCCCGCAGACGTCGCGGACCACTCGTGGCGGACCATCAACCAGACTAGGGCGAACGTCCACACAACCGTTTGGGGCACCATCATCAGCGCTGAGACAATGTGAATGCGTAATAACACCGTCGATCCCCGGTACGGACTGGCCACATGCTCGGCCGGAGCCTCGCCCCGTTCCGGGCGTGGCGGATCGACGGCGAACGCAGAAACTACGGCGGCAAATACGCACAGCGCGGCTGGGAAGAGCAGCGCCACCGGTACTCCGTAATTTTGGGCCAGGCGCGGGATTACCATGGCTCCAAGCGCCACTGCCAGGGGCTGCGCGGTCTGACGGATACCCATCGCCAGACCGCGCTCATCAGGCGTGAACCACCCGACAACCAGACGCCCGCTAGCTGCATTGCTGCTGGCCGCAGCCATACCACCAAGCAGCAGGAAAGCTCCGACTGCGACCAACGAATCCACCGCCGCCGCCGCGAAAACCGCAGCCGCAGTCAGCGCCGAACCGACTACTAATACGATCCGCTCGCCGAACCGGTCGACCGCATAGCCCCAGCCGAACAGCGTGGCCACCATGCCCAACGTGGGCATCGCCGATAGCAAGCCCGCCCTGCCGAGGTCGAGGCCGTGCTCGGTGTACAGAGCCGGGATAAGCAACGGCACGCCCTTGACGAACACGTTGACGCATAGCGTCGCGGTCAACCCGATGGCAAGCATCGACCAACGGCGCACCATGCTCCTTCCGATCAGGGCGTCACATGAGCGCGCCGGCGGCGGCGAGGATGGAGCCCGGGTGCGGCCGGCCACGACCGGTCATGGCGAGCAGACCAGAAAGGACTGGGTGTGGGCGTACGCGGCTTCCCGCCCGTCGCCCAACTGTCCGGTGGTGTCGATGTTCTGGATGCCGCTGCCCGCCGACAACACCGACGATCGCAGCATCGGGAGGCGTCGGCGAAAGCCCATGCGTCCACGCTACTGCAGTGCAACCTTGGGCGCGGGGATGCCGAAACGGTTCCACTGGTTGCCGTGGCCGCGAAAGCGACGTGAACTTCTTCCCGCTGGCCGACAATGGCTGAGAACCTAACTGAATTGGGGAAACTGTCATGACCGCCAAGAAGACCGCCGTCGATTCTCAGATGGCAGCCAAGCACCGGGTTATGTGGGCCTCGGGTGATTACTCCACCATCGCTGCCGATCTGGTTGCGCCGTTGGGGCCCGTGCTAGTGGCCGCTAGCGGTGTTGGGGCTGGCGATCGCGTGCTTGACATTGCCGCGGGAACCGGCAGCGTGGCGATCCCGGCTGCGCTGACTGGTGCGGCTGTCGTCGCAACCGACCTCACCCCCGAACTGTTGGAGCAGGGCAGGGTCATCGCCGCTGAGCGCGGTGCCACGTTGGACTGGCAGGAAGCCA
>DAOUYK010000027.1 GCA_030666145.1 Mycolicibacterium sp.
TAGGTCAGAAATGACTGCGACACCGACAGTGTTACCCCGGCGCTCAGTATCGCCAGCGCACCGACCGCCACAGCGATCAATGCGCTCCAGCTCTGCGCGGCACTCTCGACAAAACCCGCACCCGCCCGAATGACGCTGGAATCCCGAAGGGCTCTGAACACTCCGGTCTGGTAGATCACCCCGAGCATGGCCGCAATCATCAGCAACCCGGTGACATTCAGTGGGCTGTAGCGCAGCCACGACGGCTGCCAGCGGGCCAGCATCCGGCCCGGGGGACCTGCGGAGTCAGGCGGCGCCAGCGATTCAGCCAGCAGGATCGCCCGCAAAGCAGGGACCTCACGTGCAGGTATCGCGTCGAGCGCGAAGGAGGTGTCCCCGGCGGCCTCCTGCCCGGTGCTCACCCGCAGCACAGTCAGGCCGAGCGCACGGTGTAGCAGCCGCGCGTCGGTAGAGACCGAACGAATCCGCTTGCGCGGCACGGAGAGGACCTTGCGCTGCAACACCCCGGTGCGCAGCTGCACCTCGTCGGGTCCGATGCGGTAGGTGGTAGTGAACCAACGCGCCAGCCCGTAACCCACAATCAGGCCGACGCCGATCAACGCCCATGCCGAGTTGCCGGTCGCAGACCCCAGTACCAGCGAGCCGATAAGCACCGGAACCTGCCGTAGCACCTCGTGCACCGGGTGCACGAGCAGCATGCGAGGGCTCAGGCGCTGCCATTGCTGCCCCTGGACCTGGGTCACGTAGCGTCCTCGCCACTGAGGGCGGCGATGTCGGTGAGTTGCGCCACCAATCTGTCGGCAACCTCGGAATCCAGCGCGACGATGCGCACAGCACCCGCCGATGAGGCGGTCGTCACCGTCACGTTGGCAAGCCCGAACACCCGATCCAGCGGACCCCGGTAGGTATCGACGGTCTGTATTCGAGAGATCGGGGCGATCCGTCTCTCCTGCACGAGCCAGCCCGATCGGGTGTATACCGCGGTGGGATCGACGTCCCATCGATGAACCCGGTAGCGCCACAACGGAACCAACACCACGGACACAAACATGCCGAGCGCGGTGCCGACTGCCGCCAACACATGCAGCCAGATCCCGCCTGGGTCCGCCGCGAACCACACCGCCTGCGCCACCACGACGAACACCCACGGGATTGCCGCCCCAATCGCCCACGCCATCGGCGCCCTACTGCTCGGCCGGTGCTGCGGTACAACCAGATCCATGTGTTGAGCATGGCCTATCCGCGCCGAAGTATGTTGAACCCATGAGCACCACATGGACCGCCGCCGATGTGCCCGGTCAATCCGGCCGGGTGGCTGTCATCACCGGCGCCAACACCGGTATCGGGGATGAGGCTGCCGAGGTGCTCGCCGGAAAGAGGGCTCACGTCGTCCTTGCGGTGCGCAACCCAGACAAAGGCAAGCAGGCGGCAAGCCGGATCGAACAGGCCCACCCGGGGGCGGGCGCCGCGGTGCAGCAGCTCGACCTCACGTCGCTGGCCAGTATCCGTGCGGCGGCCGATAACCTGCGCGCGGTCTATCCGCAGATCGACTTATTGATCAACAACGCGGGCGTCATGACAACACCCAAGGCCAGCACCGAGGACGGGTTCGAGATTCAGTTCGGGACCAATCATCTCGGCCACTTTGCGCTCACCGGACTATTGCTGGACAACATGCTCGCGGTCCAGGGCTCCCGTGTGGTGACCATCAGCAGCAATGCCCACCGAGGCGGAACGATCAATTTCGACGATCTGCAGTCCGAGCACCACTACAACCGAATGCGCGCCTATGGGCAGGCCAAGCTGGCGAACCTGATGTTCACCTACGAGCTGGACCGTAGGCTGCTGGCCCGCGGCGCGCAGACCATTGCCGTGGCGGCCCATCCCGGCAGCTCGAACACCGATCTCGCCCGCAACCTGCCCGGCCTTGTCCGCAAGCCTTTCGAGTGGCTGTGGAGCCTGGTGGCCCAGGACGCCGCCATGGGCGCGCTGCCGACCCTGCGAGCAGCCACCGACCCCACGGTGAGGGGCGGGCAGTACTACGGCCCGGACGGCTACGGTGAACAACGCGGCCAGCCGAAGCTGGTTCAGTCCAGCAGCAAGTCGCGCAACATCCCGGCGCAGAAGCGGTTGTGGTCGGTGTCGGAGAAGTTGACCGGTGTGCGGTTCGGGGTGTGATGCGCTCCGTCGATGAACATCGGCAGGTGGTCGCCGGCCTGATCTCGGCAGGGCGGCCGGTCGCACAGCCGGTCAACCACAACACCGCAGCGCTGGGCCTGGTTCTCGCCGAGGACGTGATTGCCGCGCTCTCACTGCCCGGCTTCGACAATTCAGCGATGGACGGATACGCCGTCCACGTCGAGGACATTGCGACGGCGTCTGCCGATACCCCCACTCAGCTTCCCGTCACCGAGGACATTCCCGCAGGCCGCACTGACATCCTGACGATCGCCGCCGGAACCGCGCACCGGATCATGACCGGCGCACCGCTGCCCTTCGGCGCCACGGCGGTGGTGCCGGTAGAAGCCACCGACGGCGCGACCGACACCGTCACGATCCGGGCCAACGTCCGGGCGGGCCAACACATCCGTCGCACAGGTGAGGACGTCACCGCCGGTACCACGGTGTTGCAGGCGGGCGCGGTGATTACACCGGCCGTGCTGGGCTTGGCAGCCGCACTCGGCCTCGCCGAATTGACGGTGGTGCCACGCCAGCGGGTGCTAGTGATATCGACCGGCACAGAGCTGGTAGCACCGGGCACCCCGCTGCAGCCAGGGCAGATCTACGAGTCCAACGCTGTGATGCTTGCGGCTGCGGTGCGCGAGGCGGGCGGCGACGTGGTGGCAGCGCCGACGACAACCGACGACGTCGGTGTGTTCCGCGAGATTCTGCGCCGCCACCTCCCCGAAACTGAGGGTGGTGGTGATGATCACGCCGACCTGATCATCACGACCGGCGGGGTCAGCGCCGGGGCATATGAGGTGGTGAAAGATGCGTTGGGAGATGACTCCGAGGGTCGTGTCCAGTTCGTCAAGGTCGCGATGCAGCCAGGGATGCCGCAGGGCGCGGGGACCTTGGATGATGCCGCCGGAACACCCATCATCACACTGCCAGGTAACCCCGTGAGCGCTCTGGTGTCGTTCGAGGTGTTCGTCCGCCCGGCGCTGCGTGCCGCCATGGGCCTGCCGAACCCCGACCGGCCGCGGCGCACCGCTGTGCTAGCCGAGGACCTCACGTCACCACTCGGGAAAAGACAATTTCGGCGCGGCGTTCTGGAGGCCGACACGGTAACCAGCTATGGACCTCCGGCGTCACATCATCTTCGTTGGTTGGCCAAAGCGAACTGTCTGCTCGAACTCGACGAGGACACCTCCGAGGTGGCCGCAGGCGAGCGAGTGCAGGTGTGGGACCTGCGCTAGCGGGAACGATCCCTGCTTGCCTGAGCGCTCGCCGGGCGACGTCTGCTCCTAAACGCGACCGCTCATCAGGGGCCATCGTAGAATTGCCCCACGATGGCCAGACGCCCCGATCTAAGTTCAGGCCCAGCGCGGCTGGTTGCCCTGGTTCGTTCTTCCGTTCCCCCAATGCACCCCGAAGGCCTGCCGTTCGTCGGCGTAAGCCTCGCGGTCGCACTAGCGGGGCGCCGAAACCGCTGGCTGCGCCGCGCCGGGCTCGCCTCCGCGGCCGCCAACGCCGCATTTTTCAGGCACCCGCCGCGCAAGCCACCGACCCGGCCGGGTCTTGCCGTTGCGCCCGCCGATGGGCTCGTCTGCCTGGTCGACGAAGAGATCCCGCCCGGTGAACTCGGGCTTTCCGCAACTCCGTTGCCACGTATAAGTATCTTTCTGTCCCTGCTGGACGCCCACGTACAACGGGCACCGATCGGTGGCGAGGTCATCGCCGTCGCGCATCGCCCCGGGTTGTTCCTCTCCGCCGATCTGGCTGCTGCCAGCGCAGACAACGAGCGCAACAGCATCGTCATCCGATCCTCAACCGGGGCTGAGGTCGTCGCAGTGCAGATCGCGGGCCTGCTCGCCCGCCGGATCGTCTGCAGCGTGCATGCCGGCGACAGGATCGGCATCGGCGACACCTACGGGTTGATCCGGTACGGCTCGCGGCTCGACACCTACCTGCCCGCTGGGTCCAAAGTCCTGGTCGAAGTTGGGCAGCGGGCGCTGGCCGGCGAGACGGTGCTGGCCGAGCTGCCATGATCAAGCCCCGCAAGCACCGCATCAAGGCTCCCGTCATGAGCGTTCGAATCCTGCCCAGCGCGATGACTGTGGCCGCCATCTGTTTCGGGCTCAGCTCAGTAAAATTCGCACTGGAGGGCCGATCGACCGAGGCGATGGCTTTTCTGGCGATCGCTGCCATCCTCGACGCCCTCGACGGGCGCGTTGCCCGGGCACTGAAAGTTTCGTCGCGCATGGGCGCGGAGATCGACTCACTCGCTGACGCGGTGAACTTCGGTGTCGCACCGGCTTTCATCGTGTACGGCACACTGCTGTCCGACTCCCGGATCGGCTGGATCGTGGTGCTGCTGTACGCGGTGTGTATCGTGCTGCGGTTGGCGCGCTTCAACGCCATGCTCAGCATCGACAAGCCCGACTACGAGAACAAGTACTTCGTCGGCATGCCCGCCCCCGCGGGGGCCATCGGGGCAATCGGACCGCTGGCCGCCAAAATGCAGTTCGGCGAAGGCTGGTGGACCTCGGAGCCCGCTGTCGTGATCTGGATGATCGCCATCTCACTGTTGGTGGTCAGCACCCTTCCGATGCGCAAGGTCCACACGTTCTCGGTGCCGCCGGCCATGGTCGCACCGCTATTGGCGCTGCTGGCGATCGGCGTGGCCGCCGCCATCCTCTATGGCTACATCGTGATCCTGGTGATCATCGTCGCCTACGTCCTCCACATCCCGTTCGCTATCCGCACCCGGCGATTCCTTGCGGCACACCCGGAGGTGTGGGATGACAAGCCGCGTCAGCAGCGCGCCGCGCGGCGAGCCATCCGTCGAGCCCAGCCGCATCGCCGATCGATGATGAGACTCGGTCTGCGCAAACCGCCGGGGGGCTGAGGTGTCCGAGCTTAACCCGGGAAGTTCTCGAGCGGCCCGCCCGGCCTCCGGCGTTCACCTAACACTGACTGCCCGGCTCAACACATCGGCACTGGACAACCGGCGCGGCGTGATCCGCCTTCATCCTGAAGCCATTGCTGCGCTGGGCATCCGAGAATGGGATGCGGTGTCCTTGACGGGTGCGCGCACCACCGCCGCCGTGGTCGGGGTCGCGCCCAACGGGACACCCACGGGCACCGCCTTGCTCGACGACGTAACGCTGTCGAACGCGGGTCTGCGGGCGGACATGTCGGTGCTGGTGGCACCGGTCAGTGTGCGCGGCGCCCGTTCTGTGGCGCTGAGCGGCTCCTCATTGGCCACCCAATCGATCGCCGCAGCGACGCTGCGTCAGGCCTTGTTGGGTAAGGTGATGACCCGCGGGGACACCGTTTCACTATTGCCCCGAGATCTCGGACCGGGCACGTCGACAACGGCGGCCGGCACGGCGCTGGCATCGTCGGTCGGCATCACCTGGACCTCCGAACTGCTGACCGTGACGGGCGTGGACCCCACTGGACCCGTAAGCGTGCAACCTAATTCGCTGGTGAGCTGGGGACCAACTGAACCCCAGGGCCCGAAGATCCGCGGTCGCCATGCCGGTACCTCCCGCCCCGATGAGTCGCCCGCGCTCACGACCACGCCGTCTGTTGCATTCAATGACCTCAAGGGCGCCCATATCCAGGCCAGCAAGCTGACCGAGTGGCTCAAGCTGGCGCTCGATGAGCCTGAACTTCTCGAAAAATTGGGTGCAACAGCTAATCTCGGTGTTCTGGTTTCCGGCCCGGCCGGTGTCGGGAAGGCCACCATGGTGCGCACGGTGTGCGCGGACCGGCGGTTGGTGGAGCTGGACGGCCCCGAGATCGGTTCGCTAGCGGCCAGCGACAGGCTCTCGGCGGTGGCCGATGCGGTTGTGGCGGCCGGTTCCAGCGAGGGCGGCGTACTTCTGATAACCGACGTCGACGCCCTCTTGCCGGTCAATGCCGAACCGGTCGCGGGCCTGATCCTGGCGGAACTGCGCAAGGCGGTTGCCACCAGAGGCATCGCGTTCATCGCGACCTCGGCCGTTCCGGAGGACGTCGATGTCCGGCTAAGAGAACCGGATTTATGCGACCGTGAGCTCGGACTTAGCCTGCCCGACGGCAACACACGTACGCAGTTGCTCGAGGTGCTCCTGCGTGGCGTGCCTTCAACGGGCCTGGAGCTGACCGAAATATCGGAACGGACGCCGGGATTCGTCGTCGCCGATCTGGCCGCACTCGTCCGTGAGGGCGCGCTGCGGGCCGCTGCGCGGGCCAGCAACAACGGGGCACCACCCGAACTCGCGCAGCAGGATCTGACGGGTGCGCTCGACGTCATCCGACCGTTGTCGCGTTCGGCCACCGAAGAGTTGTCCGTCGGTTCGGTCACCCTCGAGGACGTCGGGGACATGGTCGACACGAAGCAAGCTCTCACCGAGGCGGTGCTCTGGCCGCTTCAGCATCCCGAGACCTTCGAGCGGCTCGGCGTTGAGCCGCCTCGCGGCGTGCTCCTATACGGCCCTCCCGGATGCGGCAAAACCTATGTGGTGCGAGCACTCGCCAGCTCGGGTCGACTCAGCGTGCACGCTGTCAAAGGCGCCGAGCTGATGGACAAGTGGGTGGGATCATCGGAGAAGGCGGTGCGCGAACTGTTCCACCGCGCGCGGGATTCGGCACCCTCGCTGGTTTTCCTCGACGAGATCGACGCGTTAGCACCTCGGCGCGGGCAGAGCTTCGATTCGGGGGTGGGCGACCGTGTGGTTGCTGCGATGCTGACCGAGCTCGACGGCATCGAACCCCTGCGTGATGTGGTCGTCTTGGGCGCGACGAACCGTCCGGACCTCATCGATCCGGCACTGCTGCGGCCTGGCCGCCTGGAGAAGCTCGTGTTCGTCGAGCCGCCTGATGCCGAGGCCCGCAGCCAGATTCTGCGCGGTGCGGGGAAATCGGTGCCCCTGGTCTCCGAGGGACCTCAGGCCGTCGACCTCGACGCGCTGGCCCGTGATCTCGACGGCTATAGCGCCGCGGATTGCGTAGCACTACTGCGCGAGGCCGCGCTGACCGCGATGCGCCGTTCGATCGATGCTGCCGATGTCACCGGTGCCGATGTCGTCGCGGCCCTTGAGGCGGTGCGGCCGTCACTTGATCCCACCCAGGTAGCGGCGCTGCGGGATTTTGCCACCTCGAACTGATGGCGTTTCTCGCCAAGACTGGGCACGGAGGGCCACACCATCGCGGAATCGGCTGACGCAACTGTCCTAGACTGAGGCGTCTCCAGAGTCAGTCCGGCCGACGAAATTCGTCGCCATTCTGTTTCCTACCCTCCCGAGGGCACCGACCGCCCGAAGGCGCTGCCGACCCCCACAAGACGGAGCCATGCTCGCCATCCTCGCTGCCCACGCAGTCGCCACGCTGTTGGCACCGCTGCTCGTGCACCGCTGGGGACGGAAAGCCTTCTATCCACTGGCCCTCGTGCCGCTCGGATCCCTTGTCTGGGTGGCGCTGAACTGGCCCGGCGCGGATCAGGCGCGGACCCTGGACGTGCCTTGGGTGCCCGAGCTGTCGATGAACATCACGCTTCGCTTCGACGCTCTGGCGGCGATCATGAGCCTGCTGGTGCTCGGCATCGGCGCGCTGGTGCTGTTTTACTGCGCTGACTACTTCCGCCACACGGACGGCAGCCGGGAGAAACGGCTCCCCAGTTTCGCCGCCGAACTCGTCGCGTTCTCCGGTGCGATGTTCGGCCTGGTGACCAGCGACAACATGCTGGTGCTCTATGTGTTCTGGGAGCTCACGACGGTACTGTCATTTCTGCTTGTCGGGCACTACGCCGAACGGTCCATGAGCCGTCGCGCCGCGACACAGGCGTTGCTGGTCACCACGTTCGGTGGGCTGGCGATGCTGGTCGGCATCATCGTGCTGGGCAACCTCACCGGCACCTATCTGTTGTCCGAGCTGGTCGCCGACCCGCCAACCGGTCTGGCTGCCTCGGTGGCGGTGGTGTTGATCTTGGTCGGCGCCCTGTCCAAGTCGGCGATCGTGCCGATGCATTTCTGGCTGCCCGGCGCGATGGCCGCCCCGACACCGGTGAGCGCCTATCTGCACGCCGCGGCGATGGTCAAGGCCGGCGTTTACCTGATCGCGAGGATGACGCCGGGATTCGCCGACGCCCCCGAATGGCGGCCGACCGTGGTGACTTTGGGCCTGCTGACGATGGTGTTGGCGGATTGGCGCGCCGTCCGCGAGTACGACCTCAAGCTGATTCTGGCGTTCGGAACCGTCAGCCAGCTCGATCTGATCACCGTTATGGTCGGCTCAGGCGGCAGCGAGATGATGCTGGCGGGTCTGGCAATGCTCTTCGCTCACGCCATGTTCAAGGCTGCACTGTTCATGGTCGTCGGAATCATCGACCACACCACCGGCACCCGTGACATCCGCAGGCTCGCCTGGTTGGGCAACCGCAGCCGGACGCTGCTGATCATCGCGTCGGGCGCCACAGCGAGCATGGCCGCGCTCCCGCCGTTCTTCGGATTCGTCGCTAAGGAAGCCGACCTGGAGACAGTGCTACACAGCCCAACCCTGGGCGGTGCGGCCCCTTTCGTGCTCACCGGAATCGTGGTCGGCTCGGTGCTCACCACCGCCTACAGCCTGCGGTTTTTGCTGGGTGCGTTCGCCCGTAAGGGCAAGCCGGCGCCCAGCACCCGAGTCGCTGAGATGCACCGGCCCGACGCCGCGTTCCTGGTCCCACCGGCTGTGCTGGCCGCCGCCGGCCTCCTGTTCGGCCTGTGGCCGTCGGCGCTGGATAAGATCCTCGGCGACTACGCCGACACCGTGCCCGACCCTGCGGGCTACGTTGCCGACTACCACCTCGCGTTGTGGCACGGATTCAACCTGCCGCTGGCGTTGTCGGGGCTCGTGCTGGCGGCCGGCATCGCGATGTACTTCGGTCGCGCCAGGCTGAGCCAAGCTCGTATCGGGGATCTGCCGCTGGCCAACGCCGACCGCATCTACGACGCCGTTTTGCGAGGCGCTGACGTGATGTCCGTGCGCCTGACCGCGGTCACCCAGCGGGGCTCCATCCCGGCGACACAGTCGGTCATCCTGGTAACTCTTGTGCTGATGCCGGTCACGGTCCTGGCCCTGGGAAACCGCGACCGACCTGAGTTCGAACTGTGGAACTCGCCTGCCATGGCGGTGGTCGGGCTGCTGATGCTCACGGCCGCGCTGGGCGCGACCGTGATGCGTAATCGTCTGGCGGCGGTGCTGTTGGTCGGCGTCACGGGATACGGCTGCGGGACGATCTTCGCGTTCTACGGTGCCCCCGATCTCGCCCTCACGCAGTTCTTGGTGGAGACCTTGACGTTGGTGGTCTTCGTGCTCGTGCTGCGCGCCCTTCCCGCCGAGACGGGCGCTGCCGACATCAAGCGTTTCCGCGTTCCACGCGCCGTCCTCGCGCTGGCGGTCGGGGCGACGGTCACCACTCTCGCCGCATTCGCGATGGCCGCCCGTACGGGCGGGTCAGTCGTCGATCTGCTACCCGAAGCCGCGTACCAACGCGGAAACGGCTACAACACCGTCAACGTGCTCCTAGTCGATATCCGCGCGTGGGACACCATGGGTGAGTTGGCAGTACTGCTCGTGGCCGCCACGGGCGTCGCGTCAATGGTGTTCCGCAACCGGCGGTTCGGCGGCGCACCGCGGGTTGCAGACGCTCATGCGGCCGTTGACGGCGAGCTCGCGGAGTCCACCCGGAACAGCCCCGCCGCCGGCGAGATCACCTGGCTACGTGGCAGCGAACTGCGTGACCCGCAGCACCGCTCGCTGGTTCTCGAGGTCGCCACTCGGCTGATATTCCCGGTGATGATGGTGCTGTCGGCGTATTTCCTCTTCGCCGGGCACAACACGCCTGGCGGCGGCTTTGCAGGCGGGCTGATGGCCGGGCTGGCATTGGTATTGCGTTACCTCGCAGGCGGCCGCTACGAGCTGGGTGAGACGCTTCCGCTGGACGCCGGCAAGATCCTCGGGGCTGGATTGACCCTGGCCGCGGGCACCGCAGCTGCCTCGCTGTTGGTCGGGGCCCCGGCCCTGTCCTCAGCGTTGATCGAGATCGAAGTGCCCGTGCTGGGCACCGTTAAGTTCGTCACCGCCTTGTTCTTCGACCTTGGGGTTTATCTGATCGTGGTGGGTCTGGTGCTCGATGTGTTGCGCAGCCTCGGCGCGCGCATCGACGTGGAGATCGGTGACCAGGAACGCCAGGAGGTCAGGCAGCCGTGACCACCTACTTACTTCCGCTCATCATCATCGGTGCCCTGACCGCCAGCGGGGTCTACCTGTTGCTTGAACGGAGCCTGACCCGAATGCTGTTGGGGCTGTTGCTGATCAGCAACGCAATCAACCTGCTGATCCTCTCGGTCAGTGGTCCGCGAGGGAACCCCCCGGTGCGTAACCGCACCAGCGCGGGTGAGACCACGACGACAGATCCGTTGGCGCAGGGTCTGATTCTGACCTCGATCGTGATCACCATGGGTATAGCGGCGTTTATCCTGGCATTGACCTACCGTTCCTATCGTCTCAACACCATTGAGGAAGTCGGCAACGACCCCGAGGACACCAGGGTGTCGCAGCTGACG
This sequence comes from Mycolicibacterium sp., assembly GCA_030666145.1. Classification (GTDB taxonomy): domain Bacteria; phylum Actinomycetota; class Actinomycetes; order Mycobacteriales; family Mycobacteriaceae; genus Mycobacterium. Next base: position 10,758 of record DAOUYK010000027.1, read on the forward strand.
GGCAAGGAGTCCGACGAACTCGAGGCACACCCAGGGCCAGATCTGTCCCGAGACACCGAATTGCCCGACGAACTCGACGCGCTTCCCGGATACGAGGGTTCGCGATGAGCTCGTTGATGCCGGACGGCGGCCTGGCGCTGGCGCTGACACCGTTGCCTGTGCTGATACCTATGATCGCCGCAGCAATCACCTTGTTTGCCGGCCGCATGCCCCGACTACAGCAGGCGGTCACGGTGCTGACGCTGTCGGTGGTCGTCGCCGTGTCGGCCGCTCTGGTATATCTTGCCGACCGCGACGGCACCATCGCGTTGCAGGTCGGTGGCTGGGGTCCTACCGAGCCCGGTATGGGGCCTCTCGGCATCACGCTTGTGGTGGACCGATTGTCGGCACTGATGCTCGTCATATCCTCGATCGTGCTGCTCGCCGTTGTGTTCTACGCCATCGGGCAGGGCATCCGCGACGGTGATGAGCGGCAGCCGGTTTCGATCTTTCTGCCCACCTATCTGGTGTTGTCGGCCGGCGTATACATGGCCTTCCTGGCCGGCGATCTTTTCAACCTGTTCGTCGGCTTCGAGGTGTTGCTCAGCGCGAGCTTCGTCCTGCTGACTATCGGCGCCAGCAAGGATCGCGTGCGGGCGGGCATTTCCTACGTGATGGTGTCGATGGTGTCCTCGATGGTATTTCTTCTGGGTATCGCACTGATATACGGCGCCACCGGAACGCTGAACATGGCCGAGTTATCCGTACGGCTCGGCGGGATCTCCGATGGAACCCGCACAGCGCTCTTCGCGGTGCTGCTTGTCGCGTTCGGCATCAAGGCTGCGGTGTTCCCGCTGTCGACGTGGTTGCCGGACTCCTACCCCACTGCCCCTGCGCCCGTCACCGCCGTATTCGCCGGCCTGCTTACCAAGGTCGGTATCTATGCGATCATCCGCGCGCATTCGCTGTTATTCCCCGGTGGAGGGATGGACAGCGTGTTGATGGTGGCCGGGCTGCTGACGATGGTGATCGGCATTCTCGGCGCGATCGCCCAGAGTGACATCAAGCGACTGTTGTCTTTCACCCTGGTCAGCCACATCGGCTACATGGTGTTCGGCATCGCCTTATCCACCGAACTCGGTATGTCCGGAGCGATCTTTTATGTGGCACATCACATCCTGGTCCAGACAGCACTGTTTTTGGTCGTTGGCCTGATCGAACGTCAAGCTGGGGCATCGGCACTGCAGCGCCTGGGCGGACTCGCCGCCGCGAGTCCGCTGCTCGCGTTCGTCTTCCTCGTGCCGGCACTCAATCTCGGAGGTATTCCGCCGTTCTCGGGTTTCATTGGGAAGGTTGCCCTGCTGGAGGCTGGCTCGCAGGTCGGATCGGTACTGGCATGGATTCTGTTGGCAGGCAGCGTGATCACCAGCCTGCTGACGCTGTATGTGGTCGCCCGGGTGTGGACGAAAGCATTCTGGCGTTCCCGCAAGGACGCGCCGGAGGGGCATCTGTCGGCATCGGCGCCTAAGGCATTGCTGGACAACACCGAGGAATCCATGGACATCGAACTGGCCGACAGAGACGACGTAGGCCGGATGCCTGTCGGCATGCTGCTGCCGACAGGTGCACTGATCGCGGTGGGCCTGCTGCTGTCGGTGCTGGCCGGTCCGATCTTCGCCTACACTGAGCGCGCGGCCAACGAGGTCCTCGATCGGGGCCAGTACATCACCGCGGTCCTCGGGGAGCCCAGATGAGGGCAATCGCGCTGCGGGCATGGATCCTGTGTTGGCTGATTCTCGTGTGGGTTCTTTTGTGGGGCAACATATCTGCGGCTAACGTGCTATCGGGCGTTGCGATTGCCTTGCTGATCACAGTGTTTCTCCCGTTGCCGACGGTTCCCTTCGAGGGCCGGTTCCATCCGCTTCCACTGTTGCTCCTGGTGATGCACGTGACTTACTCCCTGGCGGTGTCCTCGGTGCAGGTCGCCGCGCTGGCGCTCAAGCCCGGCCTGCCGTTGTCGGCAGTGCTGCGGGCACATCTTGCGGTCAAGTCCGATCTGGTGCTCGCATTGGCGGTCAATATCCTCAATCTCACGCCCGGAACAATCGTGCTCGAGATCGATCAGGCCCGCCGGATGATCTACGTCCACGTGCTCGATGTGGGATCTGATCGCGCGGTGAAGCGTTTTCACCGCCAATTGGAAATTCTCCAGAAGCTATTGACTGCGTCCTTCGAACGCGACGCCTACTGGAAGCCGGCGGCGCAGAAGGAGGCCGGCGAATGAATACGGTATTGGTGATAGCCGGGGTGATGCTGGCGGCCGCAGCGATCGCCACGATGTTCCGCATGGTGATGGGTCCCAGCACATTGGACCGATTGGTCGCTCTGGACACCCTTGTTGCGGTGACGATGTGCGCAATCGGCACCTGGGCAGCGTTCAGCCTGGACACCACCGTCACCTACAGCCTGACTGCGCTGGCCCTGATCTCGTTCGTCGGCTCGGTCAGTGTCGCAAGGTTCCGGGTACCTGACGTCGCTAACCCAGCCGACAAGGGAGCCCCGCGATGACCGCGCTCGACATCCTCGCTAGCGTGTTGATCCTGGGCGGTTCGGCGCTGGCGATGACTGCCGCGGTCGGCGTTCTGCGCTTTCCTGACACGCTGTCGCGGATGCACGCTGCGACCAAGCCTCAGGTGCTCGGACTGCTGTTGGTGCTGGCGGGCGCAGCGATCCGGTTGCGCGGGCACTCCGACGTCGGCATGTTGATCCTGACAGGCTTGTTCACTCTCATTACGGCCCCGGTAATCGCCAACCGGGTCGGTCAGCTGGCCTACCGGGAGCACAACGTCCGCGACGACTTGTTGACCACCGACGAAATGGACGGAAATGCCGCCGACGCTGACGCCGGCGGTACTGAAACCGGCGGCGGTGGACCGTTGTGACGGTGACCGAATTCTCGTCGAAGCCCTCGTGCCAAAACTGTTGGAAAGAGTGGACATCGGCGTCGAGGTCGCCAGGAAGATTTTGGTCACCGCAGGGGACAACCCCAACCGAACGACCTCCGAAGCTGCGTTAGCGATGGGACATTCAGGGTAAATAGGATTCGAACCTCGTCACGCACGCAAGACATCAGGTATACGATCGGCCGGTGATTGGACTCCGAGGACGCCTTGGAGGCAGTCGGCGGCGATGTCGTGGTGGGGATAGCTGGTGAAGAGGGTCATTGACCGCTATTGGATAGCGCTGGTTCTCGTGGTGGTGCTGACGGTCTCGGGCTTGGTGATTGGGAAACTGCACAGCATCTTTGGCTCTGAGAACCCCAATGCCGAGGTCGACACGGTCAAGATCGTGCGGTTCAACCCAAAGGTCCTGACCTATGAAGTGTTTGGTTCCGCGGGGAGTAATGCCAAGATCGACTACTTCGACGCCGATGTGAACACGCACGAGGTCGAATCGGCGTTGCCGTGGTCAGTATCGATAACGACGACATTGCCGTCGGTTATGGGCAATATCGTTGTCCAGGGCGACGGGGATCGAATCGGTTGTCGCATCATCGTTGATGAAAAGGTCCAGACGGAGAACAGTAGCCATGGGATAAATCCGCAAACCTTTTGCCTGGTGAAGGCCGCATGATCGAGGAGACCACTAAGGACGCCGCCCCGGACGCCCACAAGCCGTTGGTGCCCCATGCGATGGGTCTGTTGGCGGTGCCGATCATCTTGGCCTGGCTCGTGATCACAGTGGCAGTGAGTACGTTTGTACCGTCATTGGCGATAGTCAGTGAGCGCCATTCGGCGCCGATGGCTCCGATGGATGCCCCGTCGATGCAGGCGATGCTGCGGATGGGTCAGAACTTCCAGGAATTCAGTTCCAACAGCACGGTGATGATCGTGCTGGAAGGCCAGGACAAGCTTGGCGAACCGGCTCACCAGTTTTACAACGACATCGTTGGCAAACTGGAGCAGGATCACGAGCACATCCAGCATGTTCAGAACTTTTGGGGGGATCCGCTCACGGCGGCGGGATCGCAAAGCTCGGACGTTAAGGCCGCGTATGTGATGGTGTACTTGGCCGGCAACCAGGGCACAACGTTAGCCAACGAATCTGTTGAAGCGGTCCGCAAGGCTGTCGATGGAACGTACGCACCGCCGGGTGTCAAGGCCTATGTCACTGGTTCGACAGCAACCGCCAACGATATGCACGTGATCGGCAACGCCAGCATTGACCAGATCACCTTGTATACGCTCGTCGCGATCGCGGTCATGTTGCTGATCGTCTACCGGTCGATCGTCACCACGCTGATCCAGCTTTTCATGACCGGGATCGCGCTGGTCGCATCGCGTGGAGTTGTCGCGGCTCTGGGCAATGCCGACCTCTTCGAGGGGCTCACGACCTTTGCCTCCAACGTCCTCACGGGGCTTGCTATCGCGGCGGCCACTGACTACGGGATCTTCCTGTTCGGCCGCTATGGTGAGGCACGTCGGGCTGGTGAGGATCGCGAAACCGCCTACTACACCACGTTTCGTTCAGTTGCTCCGGTGATCATCGGTTCCGGTCTGACCATTGCTGGGGCCACGTTTTGTCTGAGCTTCACTCGGTTGCCGTATTTCCAAACTATGGGCGCACCGGTGGCCATCGGCATGCTCGTGGTGGTGGCGTCGGCGATCACACTGGGGCCGGCGGCGCTCTTTTTAGGCAGCAAGTTCGGGTTGTTCGAACCCAAGCGGGCGACATCGGGCCGATTCTGGCGGCGAGTGGGCATTGCGGTGGTCCGTTGGCCGGCACCGATCATGGTTACCAGTGGGGTCGTCGTGTTGATCGGCATGGTGGCCATTCCGGGATTCAAGCCGGGCTACGATCAGCGTTTCTATTTGCCAGAGAGCGCTCCGGCCAATCTTGGTTACGCTGCTGCGGACCGGCATTTCTCCCAGGCCCGGATGGATCCGGACATTCTCATGATCGAGGCCGATCATGATATGCGCAATCCCGCCGATATGTTGGTATTAGACAGGGTGGCCAGAAGCATCCTCGACGTGGTGGGTATCGAGTTGGTCCAGGGTATTACCCGGCCGCTGGGAGTTCCGATCGAGCACAGTTCGATACCGTTTCAGATTAGTATGCAAGGCCAGGTCAGCAATCAGAATTTGCCGTTCACGAAGGACTCCGCGGAGAACATGCGGAAGATCACCGATGAAATGCAGAATCTGATCGACAACATGGAGCAGATATACGCCATCATGCAACGTCTTTACGACGTGATGGAACAAATAGCCAACACCACTCACTCGACCGCCGAGAGCACCAAGGAAATGGAGGCCATCACTGCCGAAATGCGCGATCACGTCGCCGATTTCGATGACTTCTGGCGGCCGATCCGCAACTACTTCTACTGGGAACCCCACTGCTACGACATTCCGATCTGCTGGTCGTTTAGATCAGTTTTCGATTCACTCGACAGCATCGACGGGTTAGCCGACGTCACCCGAAGGCTCACCGCCGACATAGAACAAATGGATACCCTGATGCCGCAAACGGTTGCGCTGATGGGGCAAATGATCGCGCTGATGCCGCCGATGATCAACACCATGAAGACCATGCGGGTCCTGTCGCTGACGATGTACAGCACTATGTTGACAAGTATCGAACAAGGCGCGGCGCTCAGCGATACAGCGATGGTGATGGGGCAAAGTTTCGATACCGCCCAAGTCGGCGATTTTTTCTATCTGGCTCCGGAGGCTTTCTCCACCAAGGACTTTCAGACTAGCCTGAAGCAGTTCTTGTCCCCTGACGGCAAGTCCGCACGCTTTTTCATCACCCACCAAGGCGATCCAGCGACCCCGGAAGGGATCGCGAAGGTTCCTGCCGAGAGAACCGCCGCGCAGGAAGCAATCAAGCAAACGTCGTTATCGGAGGCCGATATTTATCTGGCCGGCGACGCCCCCACCATGGCCGACATAGCTGAAGGCGCCAAATTCGACATGCTGATAGCGGTCGTGGCTGCTCTCACCCTGATTTTTACGATCATGCTGATCGTGACCCGAGCTCTGGTCGCTGCGCTGGTTATTGTCGGTACCGCGGCCAGCTCGATCGCGGCAGCTTTCGGGATATCGGTGTTCATCTGGCAAGACCTCATCGGCCTCCCGATTTTCTGGGCCACGGCGTTGATGTCGATCATCATCCTGTTGGCGGTCGGAGCTGACTACAACCTGCTCTTGGTCTCCCGGTTCAAAGAGGAGATCTACGCCGGAATCAAGACCGGATTCATCCGCTCCATGGCCGGCACGGGCACCGTGGTCACGGCTGCGGGCATGGTGTTCGCCGTAACGATGGCAGCCATGATCTTCAGTGACCTAAGGGTTATCGGACAGTTAGGTTCCACAGTCGCGATTGGTCTGCTCATCGACACGCTGATCGTGCGCTCGCTGCTCATGCCGTCGATCGCCACGCTGCTAGGCCGCTGGTTCTGGTGGCCGATGCGAGTGCGACCTCGCCCTCCTCCCCAGCCCTGGCCGCCGGCCAACCAATCCACTACTCCAGTTCCCGCCGGTGAGGAATAATTTAGTTTCACCCCCGCAATAAGCGGCCGAGCGGGAAAAATATTGAGCCGCCGGACATCCGGCGGCTGCGCACTCAGTATTCGAGAGGTAGTCGGCCAGGCAGCCGATGTCTTACCAGTTCCACACCGACATATCGTCCGGCGGGTACTGGGCGCAGACGTCGGTGGTGCGTGCAGCTACGCCCTTGTTGTCGAAGAACAGCTTGGCCCAGTTCGGCCAGTTGAACGCCATCGGCTCGGCATAGATGTTCGTCGCGATCTCCTCGGAGTAGGCACGCCGGCCTGCGTAGTCCATCGAGTAGAACCAGTGGATCTTGTCCCTGGCGCCTTGCTGAACGTCCGGTGCCCTGTTGTTGTAGTCGATCATGCAGCGCTCGTAATACACCGGAGCGACATCGCGGGCAGCGGCCATGATCTGCTCCGCGTGCACGTCGTCCTGAGCATCCGGTTCGGAATCGGGTAATGGTCGATGGCGTCGGCCGACGCGTTTCCGGGTGCGGCCGCCAAGCTGGAGCTCAGAGCGAGGCTGGCGACGCCGCTACGAAAGATATTGTTCCGATTTCGGCGCATGGCGTGTGACTCCAAGTCTTCTATGCCCTAACGGGAAACAGAACTGGTTGATCAATCACGCTGTATCGCAGCTCTTTCCAGGACGGGCATCTGATCAGGACAGTAGATGCTGATGGCGGCGCCCAGAAACTGCCACGCCTGTTGAGTAGTGCTGTCTTTTTGTAGCTGGTTGGAAACGAACTGCGCCGACTGGTAGGCGTCGGCATCCAAGCCGTTCCGGAGGCGTTTGCAGGTGATTTTTCCGATCCAGGCGTTGTAGTCGCGCGGCCCGTATATGCCGTAGATGTGGAGCTGGGTCGCGAAATCCTGGTCCGGATCGGCGTTTGCGGGCGCGGGCGCGGCCAGTGCGATTGCTGCGGCCACGAGACTTGTTGCCAGCGCTGCTAACTTCATATTCCGCCGGCACCCCTTGTAATCGGTGAACCGCTCCTGTCACCGTTCGTAACCGATTTCCAGTCGCATATTAGTACCTTCAGTCTTCTGTCATTGCGCTGTTCTAAAACTGGGGACGCGCCGGCTGGCCGTGATCCCACCGATGGCCGTGGCCTCGAAAGATTGCGCACCGAACAATTCAGCCCGGAGTGATCATTGCGACAGACCGAACTCCACCATCGCGATAACAGTGTCGAGGCCTTCGGAGAACGCCGCCACTCGTTCGGCTGCAGTCGGAGCGGTGAGCACGGCGTATCTGTCGGCCTGACCCATCGGTAGCCGGACAGCCAAGGCGTATAACCACAGTCCGATATCGCCGGACTCGTCGGCGCCCGCCACGATGTCACCAGCGTTCACCTGGGCGCCCCGCGCCGCGGCGGTACGCTCGAACAAAGCGACCATCCGATCCTCGATGTCCCGGATGGCGGTGATGTCGACAGCAGGACCTGCTTCGTCGGGCCACATCTCGACGGCCGCCTGCGGGTACGGATTATCCGGATGCCATTCCAGCACCCGGAACCGCTCCCCCATCGCACAGTTCAGCCGGTAACGGCCCGCATCCATATCGGTGTACTCGGTGATGTGTGCCAAGACCCCGACATCGCTTCGGGTATCCCCCCCGCCGACCTCGCGACCCGCCGCGATCAGCACCACACCGAATACCGGATCGTTTGCCGCCAGACACGTTTGTACGAGTGCCGAATACCGCGGCTCGAAGACCTCCAGTGGTAGCTCCTCTCCGGGCAGCATCGCCACCTCGAGGGGAAACATCGGCAGCGTCGGCATGTTCACACACCGGTCAGGTAGTGGTATTTACTCACTGCGGCGAGGCCCGCTGCCGTTGTCATACGTTGAGCCTAGCTGCGCGGCGCGGACGACCGAGATCGTGCTGCGCGTCCATCGCGCGCTCTTCCATTCGAGCACGCCGAAACCCACCCCAACGGGCCCGACATCGTGCAGCATGGTGGTTGTGTCACCAACCTTCCCCGACGCCCATTGGGGGCGAGACGATGTCTCGCTGCTGTTTCGGCCGGTCTTCTGGTTTGCGTCATCGCGGCTCGGATCACGGGTCATCAGATCCTTGGTTCCCGTGGACCGGCGGTTGTTGCGAGCGACCAAGGGCAAGTACACGCTGTTCGGTCCAGGCTCCATGCCGGAACTACTCTTGACGACGACCGGAAGGAAGTCTGGCAAGCAGCGTGTCTCGCCTCTGAGCTATGTGCGAGACGGCGACCGGGCTCTGGTGTTGGGCAGTAACTTCGGCCAGGAAAGCCACCCCGCCTGGTCGGGGAACCTGCTGGCCCAACCGCAGGCTTTGGTGACGATGGGCGGTACCGAAATCCCCGTTACCGCATCCCTACTCACCGGTGACGAGCGCGACCGCGGCCTACAGAAATTCCTCGCCTATCCGATGTACCGGTCGTATCTGAGCCGAACAGATCGCGAGCTGCGTTTGTTCGCGCTGTCGTCTTCGACTGAGTGAGCGCCCACGCGCCCCGTTCAGATGACTAGTTCGCCGACGAGGGCATCGACGACGGTGCGCAGGTCCCCATCGTGCTCTTCGGCAACCCTGCGCTGCCGCTGATACGACGCTCCCGCCCGATAGATGTCGGCGACGCGGGTGAGCTCATTCACACACGAAAGCGACTCAGCCACCGGCAGAAGGTGATCCACCAAGTTGTCCAAATCCTCGGTAACCAACCTTTCGTTACTGTCGGCGTCAAGGATGATGATGGCGTCCACGCCGTAGCGGGCTGCCCGCCACTTGTTTTCCTGCACATGCCAGGGGGGCATCACCGGCAGCGCCTCTCCGGCGTCCAGGCGGCGGTCCAGGTCCACGATCAGGCAGTGGGTCAAGGCGACCAGGGCCGAGAGTTCGTGCAGGTTTGACACCCCGTCGAATATCCTGACCTCCACGGTGCCCAGATGCGGGGAAGGCCGGACATTCCAACGTATTTCGTTCATATGGTCGATGATTCCGGTCTTCTTCTGATCGCTGACAAAGCCTTCGAACTCACGCCATTCCTGGAAGTGGAATGGCAGGCCGGCGGTGGGCAACTGCTGAAACATCATGGAGCGGTTGCTGGCGTAACCGGTGTCCTCGCCGTCCCAGTACGGAGACGACGCCGACAGCGCCAGCAGGTGCGGGTACTGGTTGAGTAGCGAGGTGACGATCGGCATCACCTTGTGCGCCGAGGACACCCCCACATGCACATGTACACCCCAGATCAGCATCTGCCGGCCCCACCACTGGGTGCGTTTGATCAGCTCGGAGTAGCGCGGGGCGTCGGTGAATTTCTGAGCCGACCACTTCGCGAACGGATGCGTGCCAGCGCAGAACAGCTCCATTCCGCGTTCGCGAACGATTTCGCGCACCGGTCGCAACGTGGACTGCAGGTCGTCCATCGCCTCCCCGGCGTTCCCGCAGATACCGGTGACGATCTCAACGGTGTTGCGCAACAATTCTTTGTGCACGTGTGGGTTTTCGCCGAGTTCGGCGATGACCGAAGCGGCTTCGTTGCTCAAATCACGGGTTTGGGCGTCGACGAGCGCGAACTCCCACTCGACACCGACGGTAGGCCCGGGCGACCCGACGAAATCGATGCGGCTACTAGCCGCTCGACTAACCCCTCGCCTAGGACCGCGTGATGACACCACAGGCCACCCGAGCTCCGGCGTCGCCGGTCGCCAGAGTGGTCTGATCCGGCGGCGCAGCGCCGTCGACCTGCCGGTAGCTTTCCGGTGGGATATGGGCGAAGTTGTCAGCCTGCTCGTGGACGACGATCGCGGTGCCGACACCGTCGAGGAGTTCCTTGGCTGTGAAAGCGTCGGTGGTGGTCATCACCAGCGCCGAGCCGTCCTTGCGCACCTGTAGGGGA
>DAOUYK010000172.1 GCA_030666145.1 Mycolicibacterium sp.
AGTCCAGGAGGACACAGAAGTGGCGAAGGCGAAGTTCGAGCGGACGAAGCCGCACGTCAACATCGGGACCATAGGTCACGTTGACCACGGCAAGACCACGCTGACTGCAGCAATCACCAAGGTTCTGCACGAGAAGTACCCTGCGTTGAACGAATCGCGCGCATTCGATCAGATCGACAATGCGCCTGAGGAGCGGCAGCGCGGTATCACGATCAATATCTCCCACGTGGAGTACCAGACCGAGAAGCGTCACTATGCGCACGTCGACGCCCCCGGTCACGCTGACTACATCAAGAACATGATCACCGGTGCCGCCCAGATGGACGGCGCGATCCTGGTGGTCGCCGCCACCGACGGCCCGATGCCGCAGACCCGCGAGCACGTGCTGCTGGCCCGTCAGGTCGGCGTGCCCTACATCCTGGTCGCGCTGAACAAGGCCGACGCCGTCGACGACGAGGAGCTCATCGAGCTCGTCGAGCTGGAGGTCCGCGAACTGCTGGCCGCCCAGGACTTCGACGAGGAGGCCCCGGTCATCCGCGTCTCTGCACTCAAGGCGCTCGAAGGTGACGAGAAGTGGGTCAAGTCCGTCGAGGAGCTCATGGATGCCGTGGACGAGTCGATTCCGGATCCGGTTCGCGACACCGAGCGGGCGTTCCTGATGCCCGTCGAGGACGTCTTCACGATCACCGGCCGCGGCACCGTGGTCACCGGGCGTGTCGAGCGCGGTGTGGTCAATGTGAACGAGGAAGTCGAGATCGTTGGCATCAAGCCGACCAGCACCAAGACCACGGTGACTGGTGTCGAGATGTTCCGCAAGCTGCTCGACCAGGGGCAGGCTGGCGACAACGTCGGCCTGCTACTGCGCGGCATCAAGCGCGAGGACGTGGAGCGCGGCCAGGTTGTGATCAAGCCGGGCACCACTACCCCGCACACCGATTTCGAGGGCCAGGTGTACATCTTGTCTAAGGATGAGGGTGGCCGTCACACGCCGTTCTTCAACAATTACCGTCCGCAGTTCTACTTCCGCACCACCGACGTGACCGGTGTGGTGACGCTGCCGGAGGGCACCGAGATGGTTATGCCGGGTGACAACACCGACATTTCCGTCAAGCTGATCCAGCCGGTCGCCATGGACGAAGGCCTGCGCTTCGCGATTCGCGAGGGCGGTCGTACTGTCGGCGCGGGCCGGGTCACCAAGATCATCAAGTGATCTAGGGTCCAGCCAAGAAATAGGTTCCAGCCAAGAAAGTGGGCGCTCACCCGGAGGTGGGCGCCCACTTTCGTTTCCCGGCGAGCGTGCGGTAACGCCCATCTCGAACGTGGCGAAATATGCAGTGACGGCCGTCGAGGGGTCGGCCGTCCAGCGACGCTCTAGAACGTGTTCTAGTTCTGCTGTTAACCTGATGCTGCCTTAGCCCACCCTCGCGAGAGCGCGAAGGTGCACTGCTGGGGTCCCGTGTTTGTTGCGCAGGCATGCGCGCGGTCACGCAGAAGGGAAGGGAGCGGTCGTGACAGCTGTTGCAGGCTTGCAAGGTCGCGTCGCCTACATCACCGGAGCGGCGCGTGGACAGGGGCGCGCACACGCCATCCGGCTGGCCAACGAGGGCGCCGACATCATCGCGATCGACGCATGCGGGCCGGTGGCCCAAGACGTCACCTATCCGATGCCGACACCGAAGGATCTGGCTGAAACAGTCCGGCTGGTCGAAGCGACCGGGCGCAAGATCATCGCGCGTGAGGTCGACATCCGTGACCTGCCCGCCCAGCAGCAGGTGATAGGTGAGGGCATCGAAAAATTCGGCCGCCTCGACATCGTCGTCGCCAACGCGGGCATCCTCAGTTGGGGCCGGATGTTCGAGATGTCCGAGGAGCAATGGGACAGCGTCATCGACGTCAACCTCAACGGCACATGGCGCACTATCCGTGCCGCCGTGCCCGCGATGATCGAGGCGAGCAACGGAGGGTCGATCATCATCGTGAGTTCATCGGCGGGCACGAAGGCTACCCCCGGCAATGCCCACTATGCTGCCTCCAAGCACGGCCTCGTGGCGATCACCAACGCGTTGGCGATCGAGGTGGGGGAGTTCGGGATTCGTGTCAACTCGATCCACCCGTACTCAATCGACACCCCGATGGTCGAACCGGACGCCATGATGGAGATCTTCGGAAAATATCCGGCCTTCCTGCCCAGCTTTTCGCCGATGCCCTACCGCCCCGTCGATCACCAAGGGAAGAGGGGCTTGAAGGAATTCATGACGCCCGAAGAGGTTGCCGACGTGGTGGCCTGGCTGGCCGGTGACGGCTCGGGAACCATATCTGGCTCTCAGATCGCCGTCGATCGCGGGACTGCCAAGTACTGATCAGCTGCCCCAGTCCGCCAGTCAGTGTGCTGGCTGATCGTTGGCGCCGGCTTCCGAACTAGCGTTGACCCGTTTCGCTCAGCACGTCAATTAGCCGGTCTACAGCCCAGTCGATCTCGGCTGTGGTGATGACCAATGGCGGCGCGAACCGCAACGTCGACCCGTGGGTGTCCTTGACCAGGACGCCTTGATCGGCCAGGCGCATGCTGATCTGCTTGCCGGTACCGTGCACGGGGTCGACGTCGATGCCCGCCCAGAGCCCCTTCCCGCGCACTGCGAGCACGCCGTGGCCGATGAGCCCCCTTAGTCTCCGGTGGAGATGAACCCCGAGTTCAGTTGAGCGGTGCTGGAACTCGCCACGACTCAGGATGTCCACCACAGTGGTGCCTATGGCGGCCGCCAGTGGGTTGCCGCCGAATGTCGAACCGTGCTCGCCGGGATGTAGCACTCCGAGGACGTCTCGATCAGCGACCACCGCGGACAGTGGAACCACGCCGCCGCCGAGCGCCTTTCCCAGGAGGTAGGCATCGGGTACCACGTCCCAGTGATCGCACGCGAAGGTGCGTCCCGTGCGAGCAAGTCCGGACTGGATCTCATCGGCGATCATCAAAACGTTGCGCTCGCTACAAAGAGTGCGCACCCGGGGAAGATAGTCGGCCGGCGGCACGATGATCCCGGCCTCGCCCTGGATGGGCTCGACCAGGACGGCGACAGTGTTGTGATCGATCGCCTCGGCCATCGCCTCGGCATACGGGTCATCGGGGCCGAAGGGTACTGAGCGGAAGCCCGGGGTGTACGGCCCGAAACCGCGGCGCGCGGTGTCGTCGTCAGAGAAGCTGATGATTGTGGTGGTGCGGCCATGGAAGTTGTTGCGCGCCACAACAATATTGCCCTGGCCCGCGGGGATGCCCTTGATGTCGTGTCCCCACTTGCGGGCGACCTTGATGCCGCTTTCCACTGCCTCGGCGCCGCTATTCATCGGCAGCACCATGTCTTTGGCACATAGCGCGGCCAGGGCGGCACAGAACGGGCCGAGTCGGTCGGAGTGAAATGCGCGGCTTACCAGCGTCACTTGGTCCAGCTGCGCATGCGCGGTCGCCATCACCTCCGGGTTGCGGTGGCCGAAGTTGACCGCCGAGTACGCGGCAAGAAAGTCGAGGTAGCGACGGCCCTCGATGTCGGTGATCCAGGCGCCTTCGGCGTTGGCGGCAACGACGGGTAGCGGCGAGTAGTTGTGTGCGACATGGCGCTGGTCGAGTTCGATCGCTGCGTCGATGTCGGCCATGAGTTCCAGCATCGTCACGGGTGTACCTCCAGTGTGCAGCATTTGACGGATCCGCCACCCTTGAAGAGCTCGGAGAGGTCCACCGGAACCGGCCTGAACCCGTTCCGTCTGAGTTGTTCGGCGAAGCCGGAGGCCGCAGCCGGCAGCACGACGTTGAGGCCGTCAGAGACGACGTTGAGGCCAAGCGCGTAGGCGTCGGCGCTGGCCACCTGGATGGCATCGGGGAACAACTCGGCCAGCTTCGCGCGGGAACGCCTACTGAATGCTGGAGGGTAGTAGGCAATCGTCTCGTCGTCGAGGACCGCCAGCGCGGTATCGAGGTGATAGAAGCGGGGGTCGACGAGTTTCAGGCCGACGACCGGCATCCCGACGTACGCGGCGACCTCGCGGTGGGCGCGACGGTCGGTGCGGAAGCCATAGCCGGCCAGAATGGTCGAGCCGACGACCAGCAGGTCGCCCTGGCCCTCGTTGACGTGCCTGGTCTCGGCAGCCTGGAAACCATTTCGGCACATCCAGTCGGCATGCGCGATGGACTCGTTGGCGCGTTCGGCGTGGGCGAAGCGGGCCACCACAGCCTTGCCGTTGACGATCAGTCCGCCGTTGGCCGCGTACACCATGTCTGGCAGGCCGCTCACCGGCTCGACAAGCTCGACTGTGTGCCCGAGCCCGGCGTAGGTCTGGCGCAGTGCCTCCCATTGAGCAACGGCGCGCTGGGTGTCTACCGGTGTCGAGGTATCCATCCAGGGGTTGATGGCGTACTCGACGGTGAAGTACCGCGGCGCAGTCATGACATACCGGCGCAGCCGGGCCGACCGATGGGTGGTGACACCGACGGCGGGAGCCGCAAAGCCTGTGGCGATATCAGAAAGCGTCATGGGAACCACGATATGGACCACTACTCGTGCAATCAATCGCTATATGTTGCGTGATTACACGTGATACATTGCGCATATATAAGAAGAACAACTATCTGTTGCGTGGAGAATGTTGTGGACCGTCTGGACGAGACCGACGAACGGATCGTGGTCGAACTGACCGAGCACGCGCGGGCTACGTTCGCTGAGATCGGCCAGCGGGTGAATCTGTCGGCACCGGCGGTCAAACGGCGTGTCGACCGGATGCTCGACAGCGGAGTCATCCGGGGGTTCACCACAGTCATCGACCGCAACGCACTGGGCTGGACCACCGAGGCCTACGTCCAGGTGTACTGCCACGGCACCATCGCCCCTGACGAGCTTCGTGCGGCGTGGCAGGACATCCCCGAAGTGGTCAGTGCTGCCACCGTCACCGGTACCTCAGATGCGTTGCTGCATGTACTCGCCCGCGACATGAGCCACCTCGAGGAGGCTCTGGAGCGAATACGCACCAGCGCGGACATCGAGCGCAGCGAGAGCATCGTGGTGTTGTCGAACCTCATCGAGCGAGCGCAGGGTTGATGCCCAGACCGCGAAGTCCAAGCGGCGGGGTGACCGACGTTGCTCAGATGCGATCGTGTAGAACACCCACGTGACCACAACATGGGGCGTCGTGATTATTGGCGGCGGGTTGGCTGCCGCCCGCACAGCAGAGCAACTTCGTCGTTCCGAGTACGACGGAGCCATCACGATCGTCAGCGATGAGGACCACCTACCCTACGACCGGCCGCCGCTGTCGAAGCAAGTGCTGCGCGCCGAGACCGATGACGTCACGCTCAAACCGGCGGAATTTTACGAAGAGAAAGACATCACAGTGTTGCTTGGCAACGGTGTCTCTTCGGTGGACACCGCTTCCAAGACCCTCACGCTGGCCGACGGCACTCAACTGTCCTACGACGAGCTGGTCATCGCGACGGGTCTGGTGCCCAAGCGGATCTCGTCATTCCCGGATTTGACGGGCATCCACGTGCTGCGGTCCTACGATCAGAGCCTTGCGCTGCGCACGGAGGCCGGCGCGGCCCGCTGCGCAGTAGTGGTCGGCGCCGGCTTCATCGGATGTGAGGTGGCCGCCAGTCTGCGCGCCATCGGCGTGGGCGTGGTGTTGGTGGAGCCCCAGCCGGCGCCGTTGGCTTCGGTCCTCGGTGAGCAGATCGGCGAGCTGGTAGCACGGCTACACCGGGCCGAGGGCGTGGACGTGCGGTGCGCCGTCGATGTCGCCCGGGTCGGTGGTGACGACCGGGTGCAGAGCGTCACGTTGGGGGACGGCACAGAACTAGAGGCCGACCTTGTGGTCGTCGGCATCGGCTCCCACCCGGCCACCGACTGGCTCGAAGGCAGCGGTATCGAGGTGGACAACGGCGTCGTGTGCGATGAGGTCGGCCGGGCGAGCGCGCCGCACGTCTGGGCTATCGGCGATGTGGCCTCTTGGCGTGACACTGTGGGAGGCCAAGTGCGGGTTGAGCATTGGAGTAATGTCGCCGACCAGGCCCGGGCAATGGTGCCCTCGATTTTGGGCCAGGATGCACTGGCCGCAATGTCGGTCCCGTACTTCTGGAGCGACCAGTATGACGTCAAAATCCAGTGCTTGGGAGAACCTGAGGCCACCGACACCGTGCACCTCGTCGAGGACGACGGCCGCAAGTTCCTGGCCTACTACGAGCGTGACGGCGTGGTAGTCGGCGTAGTAGGTGGTGGGATGCCGGGCAAAGTCATGAAGGCCCGTTCGAAGATCGCTGCGGGCGCGCCGATCGCCGATGTCCTGAGCTAGCCATGTCCGGCGGGCCTGCCATGGAAAATGTTGCAGCACAACGAAAAACAACCATCTGACCGAGTGGACGGCGAAGCCGCCGCGATGATGGCTGCCGGCGTTCTCGCCACGTTCTTGTCTTGGTCTTGAGTGCTTTCTAGAGGGCGCGACGGTCGGAGTATTCGAGGTAGCCGCGGCCGCGGATCGGTTCGTTGTCCAGGCGGCCGGTATAGGAGTATCCGCTGATGTGGCCCATGCCGGCGTAGAGCCAATGGGTGTCGACTGTTCCGGTCAGTTCGAGACGGGTGTTGTCTTGATCGTGGACGACCCAGCGGAAGGTGTCGGGCATCGTCATGGGTTTGGCGTCGTTCCCGAATTGAGCTTCCGGTTGGGTGGTTAGGACCTGAAAGTGGACCTGTGTGCCGATGCGGTGCACGCCGCCGTCTTCGGTGCGCAGGTACGCCGATAGCCACCCCGCTTGCCGGTTAACACCGGTTCCGATCAGAAGCACACGGCTACCGGACCCTAGGTCGATGATTTGGTAGGTGAAGAAGTCGAAGGGGATCTTGAAACGCCCGGGGATGGCGCGGCACAGTAGCAGATGAGGAGTGATCATGGCCGCGTATTCGTAGGTGCACAGCCCCGAGACCTCTGAGCTTTTACCGTCGTGTTCGATGGTGCCCCGATACCGGGTGAAAAGGGCAAGGTTGTCATAGACCGGACTCTTCATGAACCAGGCGATCTCCCCAGTGGCAGCGAGTTCGATGTCGACGGCAGTTTTCTGACGAGCCAGACCGGACGGGGTGAACTGACATCGTGACCGGCCGAGCAAAGCGATGTCGGTCGGTGTTAACGAGGGGAAAATTCTAGAATGCGACGTTGTGACGCCGAGGAAGCCCAGTGCGGCAGGTTTCGCCGCAGACCACCACCGCCCGCGGATCTTCGCAGGTGAGCAGCAACTCGCCAGCCCAGTTCGCACCCCCCGCTCATGACAGGTGTGTTAACTCAGGTGACCTGGCAACCGCGGGCACCGCTGCT
>DAOUYK010000180.1 GCA_030666145.1 Mycolicibacterium sp.
CCGGTGCAGGGCGCGGTTGGCCGCCTCGGCGTCGTCACCGCATAGTAGTGTTGCTTGCCCCCGTGCGGTCGGGCGCCCTTCCGTTACTTGGCCGCGGTGACCGCAGGCGGTGATTTCGACCTCGGGTCGCGCCGCCAGCCGCCGGGTTTTTGGGCCGATCTTGGTGCGGAACACCAATGATGAACCGTCGAGCCCGAACCAGATCGGGGTGTCGACCGGGATGCCGTCTCCGCGGTAGGAGCGTAAACGGGCGTACTTCGTGGCGCGCAGCGTGTCCAGAGTGTGCATAGCGATCAGTGCATCACTTAGAGTTGACTCTAAGTCAAGCTGGACACGGGGGTGAGATGACAAAACTGACGGGGCTCCGGACCATCGGGGACATCGCGCGTCAGGCGGCAGTCGCGGCGACGACGTTGCGTTACTACGAGAAGCTGGGACTGATTTCGCCATCCGCCCGAGTTGGTGGCCAGCGCCGCTACGACGACGCCGTGCTGGCTCGACTCGAGGTCATCCGATTGTGCAAATCTGCTGATTTCACCCTGGGTGAGATCCAGACCTTGTTCGCCGATGACCTGCCTGGGCGGCCCGCCAGTCTCGCGCTGGCGAAGAAGAAGCTGGGCGAAATCGATGCGCGCATGATTGAGTTGGCAAGGGCTCGGGAGATCGTCGAGTGGGGGATGCGCTGCACGTGCCCGTCGAGCGACGCCTGCGCCTGTGGAGTGCATTCACCCGAAGTCCTGCATTGAAGTGAGCACACAGCGGCGGCGTGAGCCGCGAGGGCCAAGACCAGCGGTTCGAGGAGCCGGCCAGGCCCAGGCCGACCCACACCACTACGCCGAGGCCTGCGCTGCCGAGAACTGCGGGGGCAGCGGAGGTGTTCGCAAGCGCGAAGACGGCGAAGACCAACAGGCCGACCAGCAGCGCGACCACCTTGTAGGCGGGCCAGGGAACACCGGTGATCGATACCGTCAAGGCCGAACGCGACGTGGCCTCGTGAATTTGTTCGGCGCTGGTCACGATAACCCGTAAACGAGCTTTCGGGTAGCCGAAGTGCCGATTCCGGATGTTTGAGTTCGATAGTCTGGCTACATGCCTCTTACCGGAGAATATGAACCCAGCACGTTCGATTGGGCCCGAAAAAACGCCGAAGAGTACATGGAATCCGGCGGTACCAAAGGGACAGAGCTCAGCGGCATGCCGGTCGTCCTCCTGACCACTATGGGCGCGAAGACCGCAAAGATCCGCAAGACGCCGTTGATGCGTGTCGAACACGACGGGGAGTACGCCGCCGTCGCATCGCTCGGTGGGGCGCCCAAACACCCCGTCTGGTACCACAACCTCAAAGCGAACCCCCGGGTCGAATTGCAGGACGGCACCGAGACCGCTGACTACGACGCCCGTGAGGTCTTTGGCGACGAGAAGGCGACGTGGTGGGAGCGTGCGGTGGCGGCATTTCCGGACTATGCCGACTATCAGACGAAGACCGAACGTCAGATTCCGGTGTTCGTGCTGACGCCGGCCCGGTGAATCCGTTTTTGCTGCGGTGGGCTGCGGTGGCACCATTGTGCGGTGTCCGCTGAGCTGAGCCACCCACCCGACATCGATCCCGCGGCACCCTTGCGTGCCGCGGACATCGACGAGGCCGCTCGGCGAATTTCCGGAGTCGTATCGAAGTCGCCGTTACAGCTCAGCGATCGGCTGTCGACGATTGTTGGCGCCAAGGTTTACCTCAAACGCGAGGATCTGCAGGCGGTGCGTTCATACAAACTGCGCGGCGCCTACAACCTGCTGATGCAGCTGAGCCCTGAGGAGAAGGCGGCCGGGGTGGTGTGTTCCTCGGCCGGAAACCACGCTCAGGGGTTTGCACTGGCATGCCGGTCGATGGGCGTACACGGACGTGTTTACGTTCCGGCGAAGACGCCGAAGCAGAAACGCAACCGGATTCGGTACCACGGCGGCGACTTCATCGAGCTGATCGTCGGTGGCAAGACCTACGACATGGCTGCCGAAGCGGCCCTCGGAGATATCGCGCGGACCGGCGCGACGTTGGTACCGCCGTACGACGATGTCCGCACGATGGCCGGGCAAGGCACGATCGCGGTGGAGATCCTCGATCAGCTGGGCGCCGAACCAGATCTGGTGATCGTCCCGGTCGGCGGCGGCGGGTGCATCAGCGGGGTCACGGCCTACCTCGCAGAGCGTGCCACCGCGACCTCAGTGCTAGGCGTGGAGCCCGCCGGGGCGGCCGCCTTGGTGGCCGCGCTGGCCAACGGTGCACCCGTGACGCTCGAGGACGTGGACCAGTTCGTCGACGGCGCTGCGGTCGCCCAGGTGGGCAGGCTGCCCTTCGCAGCGCTGTCGGCAGCCGGGGACATGGTGTCGATTACCACGGTCGACGAAGGCGCGGTGTGCACGGCGATGCTTGACCTGTATCAAAACGAAGGGATCATCGCCGAGCCGGCGGGGGCGTTGTCCGTGGCAGCCTTGCTGGATGCCGAAGTCGAGCCTGGATCTACGGTGGTCTGTCTGATCTCGGGGGGCAACAATGACGTGTCCCGCTACGGCGAGGTCCTGGAACGCTCGTTGGTGCATCTTGGGCTCAAGCACTACTTCCTGGTCGATTTCCCGCAGGAGCCCGGTGCGCTGCGTCGATTCCTGGACGAAGTCCTCGGCCCCAACGACGACATCACCTTGTTCGAGTACGTCAAGCGCAATAACCGCGAGACAGGCGAGGCACTGGTTGGTATCGAGATGGGGTCGGCCTCGGACCTGGAAGGGCTGATCGCACGGATGCACAGCTCCGAGTGTCACGTCGAGGTGCTCGAACCTGGCTCGCCGACCTACCGCTACCTGACGTGACGATGCCCGACGCGCGCCGCTAGCCGGACGCGCCCCCCGCGCCGCCGAACGCGCCGCCGGACGCGCACCGCTACGCCGGACGCGCGCTGCTACGCCCCGGCGGGCGCTGCCGTGCCCCGATGGGCGGCTCAAGAGATCGACGTTCTGTAGAGAAAGTGCGAGTAGTCGTCTGCAAAAGAGTGCGAGTAGTCGTCTGCAAAAGGTCGATGTCTGAGTGCTGAGAAGGCTTGGGCGAACTCCAGGACGATGTGCTGAGGACTCCTGGGCGAAGTCCTGGTCGACTAGTTGGCGCCGCGAAGAATCGCCACAGAGTGCCCTGCAAGCCGCGTGGTGTCGGCGCCGACCGCGGGCTCACCACAGGTCAGCACTACCTCGCCCGTGACGGGGACGTCGACGGGCGCGGTACCGAGATTGCAGGCGATCGCGAATTTGCCCCGATGCATGACCAACCATCGCTGATCTTCGTCGTAGTCGATCCGCAAGCGATCCAGCCATGGGTCGTCAAAATCGGGCTCGTTGCGACGCAGGCCGAGCAGATCTTGGTAGAAGCGCCGCAACCGCGGATGGTCTCCATCATCGATCTCGTCCCAGTTCAGCTTTGACCGCTGGAACGTCGCAGGGCCCTGCGGGTCGGGGATCTCATCGGCATCCCAGCCGTGGTAGGCAAATTCCCGTTTGCGACCCTCTGCGGTTGCCCGGGCCAGCTCGGGCTCGGGATGGGAGCTGAAGAACTGGAACGGTGATGACGCCCCCCACTCCTCGCCCATGAAAAGCATCACGGTATAAGGAGATCCAAGTGCGAGCGCAGCTTTGATCGCGAGTTGACCGGTGGTCAAGATCTGCGATGGTCGGTCACCGATCGCCCGGTTTCCCACCTGGTCATGGGTCAGTGTGTAGGCCAATAGTCGGGTCGCCGGAATAGTGGTGGTATCCAAGGGGCGGCCGTGTCGGCGATGCCGGAACGACGAGTAGGTACCTACGTGGAAGTACCCGTGCCGCAACGTTTGTGCCAGCGTCCGCAGAGACCCGAAATCGTGGTAGTAGCCCTGACGCTCACCGGAAACAGCGGCGTGGATTGCGTGGTGTATGTCGTCGTCCCACTGTGCGGTCATGCCGATACCGCCGCGGTCTCGCGGAGTGATAAGCGTGGGATCGTTGAGGTCGCTTTCTGCAACCAGGGACAGTGGCCGGCCGAGTTCCACTGCCAGAGTGCTAGTTTCGGCAGAGAGTTCTTCAAGGATGTGGTAGGCGGTGGTATCGACAAGTGCGTGGACCGCATCCAGCCGCAGCCCGTCGACATGGAATTCACGCATCCAGCGGAGCGCGCAATCCAGGATATAGAGCCGCACCGAGTCGGCGCCGGCGCCGGCGATATTGATCGACTCGCCCCAGGGGTTACTTCCAGTCGTCAAGTAAGGCCCGAACAACGGCAAATAGTTCCCTGACGGGCCGAGGTGGTTGAACACCGCGTCGATGAGTACGCCGAGCCCGCGCGCATGACAGGCGTCGACAAAACGAACGAGTCCATCGGGGCCGCCGTAGGGCTCGTGCACCGCGTACCAGAGCACGCCGTCATAGCCCCAGCCGTGAGTACCGCTGAATGCGTTGACCGGCATCAACTCGACGAAGTCAATGCCGAGGGCGACCAAATAGTCCAGTCTTTCTATTGCCGAGTCGAAAGTGCCTTCGACGGTGAATGTTCCGATGTGCAGTTCGTAGATGGCGCGACCCTCGACGGATCGGCCTTGCCAGTCATCGTCGGTCCAGGAGTCAGGTGCCGGCCGCCACAACTGGGAGCGCCCGTGCACACCTTCGGGCTGCCGGGGGGAGCGGGGATCGGGCAACACCTTGGGGTCTTCGTCGAGAACGAAGCCGTAGCGAGCATCCAATTCGGCGTCGACGACGGCGCGCCACCAAGCGTCATCGCCGCGGCTCATCGGGTACTGTGCGCCGTCAAGGTCAAGGCGGACACGGTCGGGTCGTGGGGCCCAGACCGCGAACTCGTGCTCAGGCATTGGCGCGCACCAGCAAGGCGACGGGCAGTTCGTCGAATAACGCGCGGGCCGGAACCTGGCCGGCCCGGGTGGCCCCGGTCAGCACATCGGTCCAGGTTCCGTCGGGAACCGCCAGCGTGGTGTCACCCCAGCCGCTGTCGGTCAGCCGAACTGTCCACCGGCTGACAGCTACCAGCACCGTGTCACCTCGCAGGAAGGACACGATGTGTGCGCTGAGCGTGCCGTCGGCCATCACCGGGCGGTATCCACCGGCCAGGAACGTGTCGGGCTGTTCGCGCCGTAGCTGGAGCGCCCCGCGGACAACTCGAAATTTGGGGTGTGCAGCCGTCCTTGACCGCGCCATTGCCGCCAGCTGGTCGCGCCGCGCGGAGTAGTCGACCGCGCGTCGGTTGTCCGGATCGACAAGGCTGTCCTCCCAGAGCTCGGTGCCCTGGTAGACATCCGGAACTCCGGGGGCAGTCAACGCGATGAGCTTTTGGCCGAGGGCGTCGGCCTGGGCATGCTTGTCCAGCCTCGCTGCGGTCGCGGTTAACTCATCCGCGACTGGACCGTCTATCACCGAGTCCAGCCATGTATGTACCGCCATCTCGAACTCCGGGACGGGATCGTTCCACGTGGTGTGGACCGCGGCCTCCCGGATGGCCTTCTCGGTGTAGCCGTGCAGGCGCTCCCGCAGTTTGGTGCAGACCGTTCCGCCGGTGGGCCAAACGCCGAAGATGTTCTGCCACAGGAACAATCCAGTGAGTGGATCAGGGGAAGGGGCGCTGGTCTCCCAGGCTTGTACAAGCTCGACCCACAGTGATGGGACCTGCGAAAGTACTCCGATGCGCGCGCGGACGTCCTCTCCACGCTTGGTGTCGTGGGTGGTCAACGTGGTCATGGTGTGCGGCCAGAGGGCTGCGCGGTCGGATGCTCGCCGGTGGAACTCACCAGCACTGACTCCGAAATGTTCGGGTGCACCACCGACTTCGTTGAGCGACACAAGTCTGGGGTCGCGGTAGAACAGGCAGTCCTCGATCGCCTTGGCGGTCGCGGCTCCACACAGCTGCTGCAGCCGCACGCCTACCTCCCGCTGAAGGGTCAGGGCTGCCGTGAGAAGTGCAAGTGGGTCAGCTAAGTCGGTTCGCATGGCAACAGTTTCGGAAATGGCTACGGGTAACACCGAGGTCAGCGTCAGGTAGTCCGACCGGTAGACGCCGATGTGACTCAACAGCGCGGCCACCGCTTCGGGAAGACGCTCGTGGTCGCGGCCGGTTGCCGTGACGACGGCCCGGCACAGCCGCCCCAGCTCACTGGTCAGGGTGTCGGTGACGGCCTTGGCCTTCAAATCGCGGGCGAGCTGGGCGGCGGCCGAATAGTCCAGGCCCGCTGAATCGACCAGTCGGGTGAGCACATCGACGCCAGTGGGGTCGATGAAGAGCCCACCGGTTTCGCGCAGCGCGTCGTATCCGGTAGTACCGGCCACGGGCAAGCTGGGGTCCAGTGGCTCGTCGACAGCGAGGATCTTCTCGATGACGACCCATGTCTCCGGTCCGGCGAGTTCGCGCAAGCGGGCCAGATATCCAGCGGGATCGGATAGTCCGTCGGGGTGGTCGATGCGAATCCCGTCCACGAGTTTCTCAGAGAACCACCGACCGACTTCGGTGTGGGTGGCCTCGAATACCGCGCGGTCCTCCTGGCGCACGCCGGCCAGTGAGGTGATCGAGAAGAACCGCCGGTACCCGCAGGTGCCGTTGCGCCAGCCGACCAACTTGTAGTGCTGCCGACTGTGAACTTCACCGTCGGTGGCTGAGTGGCCTCCGCGAGTGCCCGGCCGGATCGGGTATTCGAGCTGGCCCAGCCGCAGCACTTCGCCGTCGACGCTGCTGGCTACCGATAGGTTGGCCACGTCTTCGTCAGAACCGAGCACTGGCAAAACGATTCGGCCTTCTGCGTCGGCATTCCAGTCGATATCAAAGTAAGAGGCGTAGGTCGACTGTCGACCGTTGGTGAGCACGTCCCACCACCACCGGTTTTGCCGGGGAACGTCCACGCCGACGTGGTTGGG
>DAOUYK010000059.1 GCA_030666145.1 Mycolicibacterium sp.
CGCCCTACGGTGATCACGCGATGCCCGACTTCGCCGTGAGGTGATCGACGACGGCATCGAATGCGTTGAGGGTGAATTGGTCGGTGTCAAGGTCGGACGAAATTGGTTGCGAAGACTGCTTGACGATCGCGATTTGGTGTCGGTAGTCCACGTAGATCCATTGGCCGTGGATACCGATCGCGGTGAAGGCTTCCCGTCCCGGGGTATGCCGTATCCACCACTGCGCGCGGTAACTCCAGTCGCCGCCGGCCATCGGGCCGACAGCTTCAGGCCCGCGGGCAAAAGCTTCGCGACTGCCTCCTTGCTGCAACAGGTCGATGATGGCCGGTGACACGATCTGGTCGGCGCCAAATCGACCGCCGTTCAGCAGCATCATGGCGAACCGTGCCAGGTCGCGTGGACCCGCATTAAGGCCACCCCCGGCCACGAGTGTGCCCTGGGGGTCGAGCAGAACGTACGTCTCGGCTTCTGTTCCCAGCCTCGACCACAGCACGTCGGACATCTGATCTTGGAATGACTTGCCGGTGATCCTGTTGGTGGCCCAGTTGACCACGTCTGTCTTGGGCGTCTGGTACCGGAATATCTCACCGTGCTCATGGGCTGGGTCATCATCGAGCGTGACCAGAAAGTCGTACAGTCCGCCAGTCTTGGGCATATCAGCCGGTGTTGGCAACCATCCGAGTATTTGTGCGTAGCGCACGATTCCCGATGTTGGATCTGCGTAGGCCTCGCTGAAGTCCATAGAGTTCACCATGTCGAGCACCTGGCCGAAGGTCGCCCCCGAGAAGGCCGACGCGGCTGACAGCTCGGGAACGGTGTCGGTTATCGGCTGACTCTCATCCAGTCGGCCGTCAGCCACTGCGATCAGCGCGAAAAGGCCGGCGAAGGACTTGGTCACTGACATCATCTGGTGCGGCTGTGCAGCATGCATGCCGTTGAAGTACCGCTCATACACCAGCTGTTCTGGCGTCACGACCAGGAAAGAGTCGGTGTAGGTTTCGCGCAGGAATGTTGAGAAGTCGACCCCGGCCCCGTCGGGGCGGGCAACCGTGAGTTCTGTTATCGCAGAATTGATTTCAACGCTGATTCTCTGGAGAGAGTCAGCGTTGCTGATCGGAGCCGATGGGTAGATGGTCCGCATGTTCTGATACGACCAGCGGTTGTAGGGGGGCTGGATTATCGCGTTGGAGCGATCGACCCGCTTGCTCACCGGCGGCGGGAAACCCACCATGAGGCCCAGTGCCTGGGCGGTTGCGTAAGGGTCGCCGGACACCGATCAATCGTAGCGGTGCACCGATGGCGCTCGGCCGATATCGGAGTCCGGACGCTCTGATCCTCGCGCCCTAGTCGCTTGGGTTTCCGCGCTGCCGAGCACGGTGGATCCGAAGCGGCCGTGGCGGCTCATACTGATGAACAAGGTGCCGAAAGTGGAGCTGGCCGCCCAGCAGGGCGGCGCGACGTTCGGCTTCGATAACGTTTCACGTGTGTGTGCTGCTGCGACCGACTCCGTGAGCAATCCGTTCGACGCCAACCTATGGGAGCCGGTGGCCGGATTCGGTGACCTCACCGACATCACGTATCACCGTCACGTCGCCGACGGCGCGCACATGCCCACGGTGCGGGTGGCCTTCGACCGCCCCGAGGTGCGCAACGCATTCCGCCCGCACACCGTCGACGAGCTGTACCGCGTCCTGGACCACGCTCGAATGTCCTCCGATGTCGGCGTCGTGTTGCTCACCGGCAACGGACCGTCACCCAAGGACGGCGGATGGGCATTCTGCTCCGGCGGCGACCAACGTATCCGCGGCCGCAGCGGCTACCAGTACGCCTCGGGTGAGACGGCCGACTCGATGGATCCGGCCCGGGCCGGCCGGCTACACATCCTCGAGGTGCAGCGACTCATCCGGTTCATGCCTAAGCCCGTCATCTGTGTGGTCAACGGGTGGGCTGCGGGCGGCGGTCACTCGTTGCACGTGGTGTGCGACCTGACCGTGGCCAGCCGTGAACACGCCCGGTTCAAGCAGACCGACGCGGATGTCGGCAGCTTCGACGGCGGATTCGGCAGCGCATACCTGGCACGTCAGGCCGGACAAAAGTTCGCCCGCGAGATCTTCTTTCTGGGCCGCGCTTATACCGCCGAGCAGATGCACGCCATGGGCGCTGTCAACGAGCTCGCCGACCATGCTGAACTGGAAAATGTTGCACTGCAATGGGCTTCAGAGATCAACGGCAAATCGCCGCAGGCGATCCGGATGCTAAAATACGCCTTCAACCTGATTGATGACGGACTGGTGGGCCAGCAGCTGTTCGCCGGCGAGGCGACGCGATTGGCGTACATGACCGATGAGGCGGTCGAGGGCCGCGACGCGTTCCTAGAGAAGCGAGATCCGAACTGGACCCCGTTCCCGCGCTATTACTGAGGCGGATTCGCCGAGATGGCTTTCCGGTGGTGAAAGTTCAAGGTGTGCCTGCCGGAGTGTCACTTCAGTGGGGAGAAATAGACTCGCTATCTGTGACCAACAGGAAGCCCTTGCGGCGACTGGCCGACAAAGTCGTGCTGGCCAGCATGCGACCCCCCCGCCTACCCACGCTGCTGCAGTATCGGCGGGATCACGAGACCGTCGAACTCAAAGGCAAGCGCATCCTGCTGACTGGGGCCTCCTCGGGCATCGGCGAAGCGGCAGCCGCCAAGCTGGCCGACAGTGGCGCCACGGTGGTAGTGGTCGCACGCCGCCGCGATCTACTCGACGCCCTTGTCGCGCGCATCGCTGAGGCCGGTGGAGATGCCCGCGCCCACGCCTGCGATCTGTCCGACCTCGATGCGGTCGACGACCTCGTCGCGGCCGTCGAGGCCGAGCTCGGAGGTGTCGACATCCTGGTCAACAATGCTGGCCGATCCATCCGACGACCACTAGCGGAATCGCTAGAGCGCTGGCACGACGTCGAACGCACGATGAGCCTGAACTACTACGCACCGCTGCGGCTGATCCGGGGGCTGGCTCCGGGCATGATCCGGCGCGGCGAAGGCCACGTCATCAACGTGTCCACGTGGGGTGTCAAGACCGAGTCTCCACCGCTGTTCGGCGTATACAACGCCTCGAAGGCAGCGTTGTCGTCGGTCAGTCGCATCCTGGAGACCGAGTGGGGTGACAAGGGTGTGCACTCGACGACCCTCTACTACCCCTTGGTGATAACCCCGATGATCGCCCCCACCCGCGCCTACGACGGCCTGCCCGGATTGTCCGCGGAGGAGGCTGCTGGCTGGATCCTTACGGCCGCACGCCATCGGCCGGTGCACATCGCGCCCCGGATCGCCGTCACCGCGCACGCGATCAATAGCATCGCCCCGGCCGCGGTCGACGCGCTCATGAAGCGTCAGCGGATGCAGCCCAAAGCCAGGTGATGGCCCCCGGGATCGCCGGCCTGGCCGACATTGTCCGCCTGCACGGCCGGGATCGTCCCGACGCGCCAGCGCTTGTCGTCGGCAAGCGCACCATCACCTACGGTGAGCTTGACGCGAGGTCCAGCCGCACGGCGCAGGCGTTCGCACAGGCTGGCATCGGGCTCGGGGACCGCGTCGCGTTCGTCGAGCGCAACGGTGCCGAATTCTTCGACGTCATATTCGGTCTGGCGAAGTTGGGCGCTGTTGGCGTACCGATCAACTGGCGCCTGGCCGTCCCCGAGATGCAACACATCATCGAGGACTCCGGGGCGGCGATGGTGGTGGTCGGTGAGGACTTCTTCGGCCACATTGAGGCCATCGAGGATGGCATCGGAGTGATCGCGATCGGGGCACACGATTGCTGGCCGGCTTTCAACGACTGGGTGGCTGCCCACCCTGCCGTCGACCCTGGCGTCACCACCGGACCTGACGACCTGGTGCTACTGATGTACACGTCGGGGACTACCGGGTTGCCCAAGGGCGTCATGCTGAGCGACGCCAACTACTCCTGTAAGACCGCCGGGGTTGCCGGGCCGTGGCGGCTGTGTGCCGACAGCGTGAGCCTGGCCGTCATGCCGCTGTTCCACATGGCAGGGTCCGGATGGGCGTTCGCCAGCCTGTGGGTCGGCAGCACCACCGTAGTGCTGCGTGACGTCGACCCCGCGACGATCCTCGACGTCGTCTCCGGCCATCGCATCACCAAACTGCTGCTGGTGCCCGCGGTCATTCAGTCCCTGCTCGATACCCCCGGCGTGCAGGCGTGCGACTTCACGAACGTGCGGGTGATTGTCTACGGGGCCTCACCGATCAGCGACCACGTACTGGTCCGGGGCATCCAACGATTCGGTGGCGTGTTCGCGCAGGTGTACGGCATGACCGAAACCACCGGCTCGATCACCCAACTCGATAGCGCTGAGCACGTCCCGGAGCTGCTTCGCTCGTGCGGCAAGCCATACCCGTGGGTGCAGGTACGTATCGTCAGCCCATGCAATCCGGATGGCGATGCCGGCGTCGACGCCGCGCCGGGGACGGTCGGCGAGCTGTGGACTCGGTCTGACCAGAACATGCTCGGCTACTGGAACAACCCCGACGCGACCGCGGCGACATCGGCCCCCGACGGGTGGCTGCGGACCGGCGATGCAGGATACGTCGATGCCGACGGCTACGTGTTCCTGCGGGACCGGATCAAAGACATGATTGTGTCCGGCGGTGAGAATATTTACTCACTTGAGGTCGAGAACCTCCTGCTAGTCCATCCCCGCGTCGCGGAGGCCGCTGTCATCGGAGTGCCCGACCATAAGTGGGGCGAAGCGGTCAAGGCCGTCGTCGTACCCGCCCCGGGCGCGATGCTCAGCGAGGCCGACCTGATTGGGTTCGCCCGCGCTCGACTGGCGGGGTTCAAACTTCCCAAGTCCGTCGACTTCGTCACTACTCTGCCGCGCAACACGAGCGGCAAAGTGCTCAAGCGCAAGCTGCGCGATCCCTACTGGGCGGGAATCGGGAAGCAGATCGGCTAAACCCGACGCCGACGTGATAGACACGCTGCATGGAAATCTTGGCCAGCCGGGTCCTATTCCGGCCGGCCGACTACCCACGGTCATTGGCGTTCTACCGCGACGGTATCGGCCTTGCAATTGCCCGCGAGTACGCGGGCGGCATCGTTTTCTACGCCGGGCAGTCACTTGTCGAACTCGCCGGCCACGGCGCCCCGGACCACTGCACCCCACCATTTCCCGGCGCGCTGTGGCTTCAGGTACGGAACCTGCATGCGACGCAAGAAGAGCTCCAGCAGCGCGGTGTGGAGATCGCCCGCCAGGCCCGCCGCGAACCGTGGGGGCTGCACGAGATGCATGTCGTCGACCCCGACGGTGTGATGCTGATCTTTGTACAGGTCCCCGAGGATCACCCTCTACGCCGCGACACCCGCGCGATGTGAAGGAGAGCCCATAGCCATCCTGCGTCCGGTCGCAATTCAGTCGGGGCCCGCCGCGTTGTCAGCGTTGACCGTCGTCAACGACGTCCTCCACGGCCGCGCTAGCGTGCTGCCGGTGCCTGCGGGCGATGCCGATCAAACCTCGCTGCTGACAACAGCCTTGCGCGCCGGGGAAGAGATTGATGACGATGTCGCCGTCGTGCTGTCGACTTCGGGGACGACGGGCACGCCCAAGGGCGCCTTGCTCACCGCGCGGGCGCTGGTGGCCAGCGTCGAGGCGACTCATGACCGGCTCGGCGGTCACGGGCGGTGGCTGCTCGCATTGCCCGCCCACCACGTGGCCGGGTTCCAAGTTCTGGTGCGCAGCGTGGTCGCCGGCACAATGCCGGTGGCAGTGCCGGCGGGAGTCGATGCCACCGGCCTGGTGGGCGCGATTGGCGCGCTAGGTTCGGGCCGACGGTACGCATCACTGGTGGCGGCCCAACTGGATAACGCTCTGCGAGATCCGCACGCCACCGGGGCATTGGCCGAGCTGGATGCTGTCCTCATCGGCGGCGGACCGATGCCGGGCGCTGTCGCCGACCGAGCTTCGGCCGCAAGCATTTCTGTAATCAGGACATACGGGATGAGCGAGACAGCTGGCGGCTGCGTATACGACGGCCGGCCACTGCGCGGCGTCGGAATTCAGGCGGATTCCGACGGCAGGGTCTCCCTCGGTGGGCCGGTCCTGGCCTCTGGCTACCGCAACCCCGTGACGCCCGATCCGTTCGCCGAGCATGGCTGGTTCCGCACCGATGACATTGGGGTGATCGATGACTCGGGGACGCTCACGGTGTTGGGACGCGTGGACGACGCAATCAGTACCGGCGGGCTCACTGTGCTTCCGCAACTGGTCGAGGCGGCGGTGGCGAGCCATCCGGCGGTGGCCGAGTGTGCGGTGTTCGCCGCCAACGACCAGCGTCTGGGACAGCGGGTGGTGGCCGCCGTAGTCGTCGAGCGCGGCGCGACGATCACACTGTCGGAGCTGCGTTCCCACGTCGGCGGATCGCTGCCGTCGAGTGCCGCGCCGCGCCAGCTCCACATCGTCGACACACTTCCGCGACGCGGTATCGGCAAGCTCGACCGCCGGGAGCTCACCCGGTTGTTCGGCGCAGCAGAGCGCTAGCTGCCGCGTCTCCTGAATTTCGTCGCTTCGCGGGGTTGCGCGCCACCCACTCACACGAACGGTCGCGGCGCGTTGCGTGCAAGAACATTCCCTCACGCAGTATGGGGGGATGCGTAAAGAAATGATCGCAGTCGGCGCCGCGGCGACTCTCGTCGTCGCCGCGTTCGTGATCCCGCACCTCGACCTGAGCATCACCCCACTCATCACCGCCGACCCCGAACGCTTCCGCAGCTTCGCCGGGACGGCGCCGATCTTCGGCAAGTGGAATACCCACGCCGGCCCGGGCACGATCCCCGCCATCGCGATCGCTGTCGCAGCGGTGCTGTGGGGACCCTCGCTGGCGCAGCGCCTGCCCTGGCGGTGGCTTCCCTGGGTGGCGTGGGCGGTGTCCTGCGCGTGGGCGTTCAGTCTGGCTATGGTCGACGGCTGGCAGCGAGGGTTCGCCGGCCGGCTCACCGCACGCCACGAGTATCTGCGCCAGGTAGACATCATCACCGACATCCCCGAGGCGCTGCGGACGTTCTCCAGCAGAATCCTTGACTATCAGCCTGATTCGTGGATCACCCATGTGTCTGGGCATCCGCCCGGCGCACTGTTGACGTTCGTGTGGCTGGATCGCATCGGATTGAGCGGTGGGGCGTGGGCAGGACTGCTGTGCCTGCTGGCCGGTTCCAGCATCGCGGCCGCCATCGTGGTCACACTGCGCGCGGTGGCTGACGAGAGCACCGCCAGACTGGCAGCACCGTTTTTGGCTGTGGCGCCTACCGCCATCTGGATCGCGGTGTCCGCTGACGGCTACTTCGCCGGGGTCGCTGCCTGGGGCATCGCTGCGCTGGCGCTCTCGGCAACCAGAACGACACGCCATCCGATGCTGGCGGCCGCTGGCTCCGGGCTCTTTCTGGGCTGGGGAATTTTTCTCAACTACGGGTTGGTGCTCATGGCTCTGCCCGCACTGGCGGTGCTGCTCTGTGCCAGAAGCTGGCGGGACGCGCTGGCTACCGTCGCGCCGGCCGTGTTCGCGGCGCTGGCAGTCGGAGCTGTCTTTCTGTCTGCGGGATTCTGGTGGTTCGACGGGTACCTGTTGGTGCAGGAGCGTTATTGGCAGGGCATTGCCAACGACCGCCCCTTCCAATACTGGGGATGGGCCAATCTCGCGTCGGTGGTCTGCGCCATCGGTCTGGGCAGCGTGGCGGGAGTCAGTCGCGTGTTCGACATCGCGGCGATCCGGAGGCGATCCGGGCTGCACCTACTGGTGCTGGGCGCTTTGCTGGCGATCCTTTTCGCCGATCTTTCCCGACTCAGCAAAGCCGAGACCGAACGCATCTGGCTGCCGTTCACGGTCTGGCTCGTCGCCTCGACGGCGCTCCTGGCACCGCGGTCACACTGTTGGTGGTTGTCGCTCAACGTGATCGGGGCCCTTTTGATCAACCACCTGATCTTGACGAACTGGTAGCAATCGCGACAGGAAGTAGTACAGCGGTACACAGGCCCACACGACAGCCAGGGATACCCACAGCCCCAGTGGGTAGTTGCGGTCCAGGACCGTGGGGTTGTACGGCTTGAGTCCTGGTTTGTTGTATACCGGCACGGCGAGCACAGCCAGCACGACGGTACACAACGCCGCCACCGTCACCGGCGACTGCCAACGCGCCGGGAGCAGCGGCCGCCCCGCCAACCCAGCCGCCACGCATAGCGGCGCGAAAACAAAGTCGTGTACCGCGACGCCGACCAATGCCCACACAGCGATTCGCACGAGCACCGTGGGCGAATGATCCCATAGCAGCACCACACCGTAGAGGCCGATCATGACACCGCTGATAACCAAAATTGTCCGCGCAGCAGTCATCCAACCACCTCGATACGCGTCAACCATTTCGTCTGCAACACACCGGGTCTTGTCGGTGCAATCAACCGGCATGGATAGCCGTGATCGAGGTTGAGGGTGTCGCCGTTGATCTTCAACGCGATCAGTGTCTTCTCGTCACGTGCATGACGGGCCGGCAGCACGGTGCGCGAGTAGGGCCCAGGTCGTTCCAGCGAGATCATTCGCACATCGGAATCAGCCGACCCACCCACAGTGGCGACCAGGTCCGCCAGCACCACACCCGTCCATTCCGCCTCGGCGCTCCAGCCCTCGACGCAGGCAATCGGCAGTCGACATGTCTTCTGCGGCATCGCCTGTAGATCGGCAAGCTTGAACGTCTGAGTGCGGTCACCGTTGGTGGCCGTCAACCGGTAGTCCGGCGAGCGGGCGGCGCACACTACACCGGCCGCCGCCGCTGATCGGTTGATCGGAACACCCTGAGGCCCTTCGCCCGTACGCGGCGCGAGCACGGAGACACGACGCAGCAGCGGCACCGTCTGGCCGACGGTAGCCAACGTGGCCAGAGCCACCGCCACCCAGGTGCCCCGCAGCACGGTGCGGCGTGACAGACCCACTGCGCCACCTTGGGCGACGTCGCCTATCGGCTCACTGAGAGCCCGCCGAATCACCGGCAACTTCACGCCGATGTGCACGATGACCGCTCCGACCGCGACATAGGACATCGCGTAGTGGGCTGTGGTGAAGAAGAACCTGAACGCGTACCACTGCGCGATGTTGAGCAGTCCGGTGCTGAGCTGAAACAGCATCGACGCAACCAACACGAGGATCGACAGCCGTTCGATCTGACGGACGACACCGCCGATCAGTGGACGCTCGAATAGTTTCGGCCAAACCGACCACAGCTTGACGATGATCAGCGGAATCGCGGCGATACCGGTGGCGACGTGCAGCCCCTGGCTGAGCCGGTAGAGCCACACTGGCCGGGTCGGCCACCAGAACCAGGGCTGCGGGTGCTGGATGAAATGACTGATCAGTCCTGTGACGAAACATATTGTGACGGTGACACCCAGCGCCACACCCACGCGCGCGGTGATCGCTGCCCCGCGCAGTGAAGTTGAAGTCGTCATGCTGCGGCCAGACTGGCGACAACCCGGCCACCGATCCGGTGGACTCCCGCTATTGCGAGACCAACCTCGGCGGCCAGCGAGGAAACAGAGTCGATCCCCACCGAGGCCCACCGGAACCATGGTCCGATTGCGCGCGTTGAGTCCAGGCGGACCCAGCACGGCTCGCCGTCCAGCGCGCGTTCGTACATCTGGCCTAACATCATGCCGTCACTCTCGCGGCGGCCCGACTGAACCGAGATTCGGGCGGGCAGGCGCGGCGCACGACCTCGACATCATCGAGGGTGTCGACGTCGGCGAGCTCGCCGACAAGTTCCACCATAATCCCTGTGCGCTGCAGCGCGGCTAGCGTTTCAGCGCCGGTGTCGGGCGCCGACATCGGCACGCCGCGAAGGCATGCGGCGGTTGCGGCGTCGGTGACGCCCAGTACCCACCAGCCGCCGTCACGAGCCAAGCCGAGCACAGCGTCGTTGTCGGCGAGAGACTGCGCGCACTGACCGATCAGTTCCGGATTCACCTGCGGGGTATCCATGCCGATCTGCAACACTGGCAGCCCACCCGTCGCCGAAGCAGCATCCAGATGGGCGTTGGCCAGCCGGTCGGCGAAGTCTTCGCCGCGTTGGGAGATAACGACGAAATCGGTCAGCCGGGAATGGATCTCACTCGAGCGTTTGGCATCGCCGAGGTTTCCGGTAAGGGCGACCACGCGGGCCGTTACCGAGGCCTCCGCGACCGCGTCAAGGGTGTCCAAGAGCGCTGCGGCCGCAATCTCGGCGGCTGCGCCATCGCCCACGCCGGCAGCCAGACGGGTCTTAGCCAGGCCGGGCACCGGTGCCTTGGCAACGACCAGCACGCTCACCGGTATCACGCGATCGCCCGCCAGAAATCCAGCGCTGCGGTGGCACTGCCCCGAACCGAGCCGCTGACCTTGGACCTGCCGCCAGTACGGGGCCCGTAGACAACGTCACGCTCGACCACCGCCCAGCCCGCCCGTGCGGCGCACACGAGCAGTTCGAGCGGATAGCCAGAACGCCGATCGGACACCTCGAGTGACAGCAGCGCGTCCCGACGCGCCACCCGCATCGGCGCGATGTCGTGGACCCGCAGGCCATATCGGGTGCGCAGCCGCCAACACACCGCCGCGGTGCCCAGCCGGGCATGCCAGGGCCAGCTGAGACCGGGCGCCGCGCGGCGCCGCCCGATCGCCAAGTCGGCGCCGCGTTCGACATCGTCGACCAGAGCGGGAAGCTCGCCGGGATCCAGCGAGCCGTCGCCATCCAGGACCGCCACGATCGGCGTCCTGGCCGCCACTACACCTGCGTGCACCGCCGACCCGTAGCCCGGTCTGAATTCGGTGACAACCTCGGCGCCGTGACAGCGCGCCACTTCGGCCGTACCGTCTGTGCTGTTGTTGTCGACCACCAGAGCCGTGTACCCGACTGGTAGGGCCGCCAGGACCCCGGGCAGCGAGTCCGCCTCGTCGAGGCAGGGCAACACCACCGTCACCGGGCATGTGGGCATAGAAATGCAGGTTAGGCGATTTGGCCCTGGTGAAGCTAGTGCCCGGGGACTGACGAATCAGTGACGCCAGGCTGCAGGGGCATGCGGCTAACCTCAGTAGGGTGACCCGAGTATTGATTGCTGACGACGAAGGCGTCGTCCGCGATGTGGTGCGGCGATATCTGGAGCGTGACGGACTCGAAGTGTCGATCGCGCATGATGGGGCTGAGGCGCTGCGGCTGCTCGGCACCCAGCGCATCGATGCGGCCGTCCTGGACGTGATGATGCCCGGACCAGACGGACTTGCATTGTGCCGCAGCCTGCGTCGCGGCGGCGACTACAAATTGCCCGTGATCCTGCTGACCGCACTCGGCGAGGAAGGGGACCGGATCGCCGGGCTCGAGGCGGGCGCCGATGACTACCTGACTAAGCCGTTCAGCCCGCGTGAGCTTGTCCTGCGGGTCCGATCGGTACTACGCCGCTCCCCCTCAACCAAAGGTGTGCTGCCCATCGATATCAAGGCCGGCGACCTCACGTTGTCGACCGCATCGCACATCGTCACGATCGCAGACGAGCCGGTTAGCCTCACTAATCGCGAGTTCGATCTGCTGCTGTTCTTCCTCACCCACACCGATACCGTGTTCACCAGGGAAGACCTTCTGCGGCAGGTCTGGCACTGGGATTTCGGCGATCTGTCCACAGTGACGGTGCACGTCAAGCGGCTGCGCTCCAAACTTGGCGAGCGACATCAAGTGCAGACGATTTGGGGTCGCGGCTACATGTGGGCCTCCAAGCACGCAACGACAGGACCCCCGGATGCCCCCGGCTGACTTCTGGGAGATTGTCGGTTGGGCGCTGGCCTGCTCTATTCCGGTAGTCCTGGCAGGCGCCATAGTCATTCGGCTGGCGCGGTCGTGGTCGTTGGCGGTGAGCATGGTGGTCCTGGTGCTGATTCCGGTGCTGGCGACGTTCACCGGGGTGTTGGGCGCCAGCGGGTTCATGGTCACCGGGACCTTCGAGCAGACAGCCGTCGTGCTGGTCATCGTCTCGATCGTGACGGTCCCCGCGGCGGTGATGCTGGGCCGCTATCAGGCGCGACGTACCGTCTGGGAAGCCGAGATCCGCGACTCCGAGCGGGCTGCCGAACAATCGCGTCGACGCCTGGTCGCCTTCGTCAGCCATGATCTGCGTACCCCGCTGGCAGGCATCCGCGCGGTATCGGAGGCGATCGCCGACGGCGTCGTCGCCGAAGACGAGGTGCGGGTGCACGCCAAACACATCGAGCACGAATCAGTTCGACTCTCCGAGATGGTCGACGACCTGTTCGAGATGTCGAAGATCAATGCCGGTGCGCTGATCCCATCTTTCGACACGGTTGCACTCGACGAGGTGGTCGACGACGTGCTCGCCGCGCACCGGATTGCCGCCGAGCGCGCCAACGTCCAGCTGCGAGCCGATCTTCCCGAACAACCTGTGCAGGTGGTCGGCAGTGATCGCGCGCTAGCTCGAGTGCTGTCAAACCTGGTGGCCAACGCTATTGCGCATACTCCCGCAGGCGGCAACGTCGAGCTGGCGCTCGGCGCCGACGAGAAGAGCGCCTGGGCCCGCGTCGACGACACCGGTGTCGGCATCGACGAGGCAGACCTGCCGAAGGTGTTCGACGTCGCCTACCGCGGATCGAATAGCCGTGTCCCGAGAGCGGATTCGTCGCTGCCGAGCGGCTCGGGCCTTGGATTGGCGATCGCCGCGGGGCTGGTTCAGGCCCACCGTGGCACGCTGTCGGCGCACAACCTCCCGACCGGCGCGCGCTTCGAGGTACGCCTGCCGCTGGCCAACTACTGAGCTACTGAGCCAGCGTGCATCCTTGGTGATGACGCGGCCGCGAGGGCGGTCACGGATGCTCGGGGCCGAAAATCAGCCGGGAAGTGAGTCGTTCAGCCGCTCTGCCGCGGCAAGATAGTCCTCGATGAACTCCCGCACCACCTCGCGCGCGGGATTCACCTTGTTCATCAGACCCACACCCTGCCCGGCGAAGTAGGTTGCCAACGCCTGGGCTCCCTCGTGCCCCTGGGACGCCAGCACGTCGATCCGGCAGATCACTGGCTCGCACAGCATCGACTGCAGCGGCAACGGCAGCGGCTGTTGTCTGCCGGCGTTGGGTGTCCAGGCGTTCGTCCAGTCCGACAACAATTGACGCGACGACTTACCCGTGCGGCCTGCCGAGCGGACGGTGTCCCGGGAGGTGTCGGCCATGCCGGCCATCTGCCGGCCGGTGACGATCCCACCCGCGGTCAGTACGGGGACGGTGCTGCTAAAGCGTCCAATACTTCGGGCACCACAACCAGCGTGCTGACCACGCCGCAGTGGCCGCCGGCTTCGGCGCCCTGCGCGACGATCAGGTCCACCCCGGCGGCAACCTGTTTGACCGCGTGCTCTTTGGCGCCAACCAGGGCGGCCACCGGGATGCCACGCTCCTTGCCGGCCTCGATCATGTAGTTCGGCGGTACACCCAATGCGTTGGCGATCAGTTTGATCGGATGGGTCAGCGCGACATCGAGCAGCTCACGGCCGGTATCACCGGACAACTAAGCATCGCCAAGACGGCGCTCGGGTTCGATGCCGTGGACGCGCAGCAACTGGTCGACGACATCGCGGTAGCCCTGCGGAATCCGCTCAGCCAGAATCCGCCGGCGTTGGTCGCCGCGGCCACCACATCGCGGCAATGGCTGAAGGCGAAGAGCGGGAAGTCGATACCGAACTGTTTGCACAGGGCTGCGGTCATCGGCTCAGCATTGCCAGACGGGTGTCAAGTCGATGTCACGACCCCCCGTAGCGGGGCGGTGGCGAACTCGCGCAGCCCGTCAGCCGGGTCGACCACAGCCCCAAAACCGAGGATTTCAGCCGCCTTCGCCGGGTCGGCGACGATGTGGCGAACGTCGCCGCTGCGGTGCTGGCCAGTGACCACCGGTGCTCTGTTGTCCAGATCGCTACGTGCC
>DAOUYK010000138.1 GCA_030666145.1 Mycolicibacterium sp.
CTCAAACGGCAAATGCCCCGGCGCGCGGCCGGGGGCCGAGGACGCGGTCATAGTCCTTCACGTCAAGGCCCCGCACTACCCACCGCTGGCCCAACACCCTCGAGGCCCACCTGAGGACGCGGGTCAGGCCGGGCGCCGCCCCGCCGCTGTAGCCGCCGCCAAGACGGCGCCGTTTCGGTGCGCCGGCATCGA
Source organism: Mycolicibacterium sp. (assembly GCA_030666145.1). GTDB lineage: Bacteria > Actinomycetota > Actinomycetes > Mycobacteriales > Mycobacteriaceae > Mycobacterium. Next base: position 193 of record DAOUYK010000138.1, read on the forward strand.
GGGCACCGCGGGCGCGTTCGATGAAACAATCGGTGGCACCCGTCTGTCCTCCCGTCAAGCGCAGAGCACTCTCGCTTAAGACTGTCAGATCCAGCAAAGTAAGCCCAGGGGGGGCCGTCTTTGCGGGTGGCGTACAGGGTCGCACAGTTCACCTGAGAAGCGTGGCCTCGGTGGGTCCGTTGGAGGCGTGGTGGTCGAAGTAGGCCAGCACGTCTTGGCGGCGGCGCCACAGTGTGCGGCCGAGCTGAGCTAGTTCCTCCAGGACCGCGGGCACGCCGCTGCGCAGTGTGTTGACGATGTCGGTCATCATGGCCTTGCCGCAGCGCCGGTCGGGGTGAGCGTAGGCGGCGATCAAGCGTTGATAGAAGCTCCAGCAGAGTTCGACGGCGAGGTGCCGAGCACCGTTGGCGTCAACTCCGTCCGGGCGTCGTCGTCGGGAACTTCGCCCATGGGCTGATGGTAGATCGGCGCGATGACGGCGGTCGTGGAATCGGGCAGCGCAGAACGGCTGTCCCTCTGGCTGGTCCACCGCCCCAGTAGCGCGGCGATCGGCCGGTGGTCTGGTGGCCGGTGGCCTGGTCGAGCTGCGCGCCTTGTTCTGGGGCGCCGGTCCCCAAGATAATTGCCCCCACAACGCTCGTCTGCGACCACGTTTTACCAGGCCAGAGCACACCGTTGACCTAGTCAAAATCACCAGTTCCCTACGGAACTGGTGATTTTGACTAGGTCAAAATCACCAGTTCCTTAGGGAACCGGGTAAGTAGTTCGGGGCAGTCGGCCCCGACGTTCCCGCCAGCGCCGCCATGCCCGGTCACCACCAGCGTGTCCTCGATGCGGACGCCGCCGCGGTCAGGCAGGTAAACGCCGGGCTCGACAGTCACCGCGGAGCCAGCAAGGAGTGTACCGGCGGCCGTGGCGTTGATTCCCGGCGCTTCGTGGATCTGCAGGCCCACCCCGTGGCCGAGACCGTGGCTGAAGTTGTCGGCATACCCCGCATCACTGATGACCTGACGTGCTGCCGCGTCGATGCCGCTGAACTCAACCCCGGGCGCGAGGGCTTCTCGGCCGGCGCGCTGAGCGGCAGCGACCAGATCGTAGATGTCATGTTGCCACTGAGCTATCGGTGCAAGCACGAACGTGCGGGTCATATCCGAGTGATAGCCGCACACCAGGGCGCCGAAGTCGATCTTGACGAAATCGCCGGCGGTCAACACCGCATCCGTGGGCCGGTGATGAGGGATCGCCGAGTTCGGCCCGGTCGCGACGATGGTCTCGAATGACGCCCCGTCGGCACCGTGGTCGAGCATCAACGCCTCCAGCTGGCGCCCGACCTGTTTCTCGGTGCGGCCGGGTTGTAGGCCGCCACCCTCCACGAGATCCTTCAGCGCCGCGTCGGCTGCCTCGCAGGCCAACCGCAGCAGTGCGATCTCACCGGCGTCCTTGACCTCCCGAAGGCCCTCCACCATCCCGCCGGCGGGTACCAGCTCGCACTTCTCACCGGCTGCGCGCGTGAGGGCGGCGAATCCGTCGACGGTAACTATGTGGCTTTCGAAGCCCAGCGCGGCCAAACCGGATTCGGCAGCTCGGCTGACCAGGCGCGGACCACATGCCCGCTCGATGACGATTTCAGCACCGAGCGCCTGCTCCGCGGCCTGGTTGCGGTAGCGGCCGTCAGTGGCGAGAACCGGCGTTTCATCCTCGGTAAGGACCAGAAGGGCAACGTTCGAACCGGTGAATCCGGACAGATATCGGACGTTGACCACGTCTGACACCAGCAAAGCGTTCAGTTCTGCCGCCGCCAGGCGTTGGCGCAATCGGTCGCGGCGCTGAGAAATTGTCACGGGCGGTGACGCTACTCGCTAGGGTGTGGCCTCATGAGTAAGTGGCTGCTGCGTGGACTGGTGCTCGCCGCCCTGGGGGTGATCGTCCGGCTGCTGCAGGGAGCGCTGGTCAACGAGTGGGCGACCAAGTCGGGGTTGATCAGTGTCAGCTTGATCGGTGTCTACGCGGTCGCGGTATTCGTGTGGGGCTACGCCGACGGCCGTGCCGATGCGCGCGCCCAACCCGATCCGGACCGGCGCACCGATCTGGCAATGACTTGGCTGCTGGCCGGCCTGTTCGCGGGCGTGACCAGTGGCGTTGTCGCCTGGTTTGTCGGGTTGTTCTACGACAACATCTACGTCGATGGTCTTATCAACGAAGTGACGACGTTCGCGGCCTTCACCGCCCTTCTGGTATTCTTCACCTCGGTCCTCGGTGTCGCGATCGGTCGCTGGCTGTTCGACCGCAAGACCCCTGACCAACCACGCCGCCGCCAGGGCGACGACGACCGCGCCGACACCGACGTGTTCGCCGCGCAAAGCGACGACAGTGAAGCCCCTAACCACAGGCCAGAGTCCACCGCCGGCGAGCCCGAACACCAGACATCATCGGTTGCCGTCGCCGACGATGACCAAACCAGGCCCGTCGACACGCGGGACAGCTGATCCGATAACGGTTTGCCCGCACGTCGTCAGCGGCGGGTAACCTCACCGTAGGCGGCGGCCAGCAGTGACGGGTCGGGCGCTTCCAGCCGTCCCGGCTTAGCCAATCCGTCCAGCACCACGAAGCGCAGCACACCTGCCCGAGTTTTCTTGTCGCCGAGCATCGCCTCCATCAACTGCGGCAGCGCGTCGGGGTCATAAGTAACCGGCAGCCCTAGTGAGCTCAGAATCGCGAGGTGCCGGTCGGCGGTGCCATCATCGAGACGCCCGGCCACCCGGCCCAGTTCGGCGGCGAACACCAGCCCGACCGACACCGCAGCGCCGTGTCTCCACTGGTAACGCTCACGACGCTCGATCGCATGTGCCAGGGTGTGCCCGTAGTTGAGGATTTCGCGCAGCTGCGATTCCTTCTCGTCTGCAGCGACCACCTCTGCTTTGACAACCACCGCACGTCTGATCAGCTCCGGTAGCACCGCACCGCAGGGATCAAGCGCGAGCTCTGGGCTGGCCTCGATAATGTCGAGGATCATCGGGTCGGCGATGAAGCCAGCCTTCACGACCTCGGCCATCCCCGCCACGATCTCGTTGCGAGGCAGCGACTCCAGGGTGGCGAGGTCGACCAGCACCGCAGAGGGCTGGTGGAAGGCACCGACGAGGTTCTTGCCCGCCTCGGTGTTGATGCCAGTCTTGCCGCCCACCGCCGCGTCGACCATGCCGAGCAACGTGGTCGGCACGTGCACAATGTCCACCCCGCGCAGCCAAGTCGCCGCGACGAAGCCAGCGACATCGGTAGCCGCGCCCCCACCGATGCTGACGATGGCATCCTTACGGCCGATGCCGATGCGGCCCAGCACTTCCCACGCGAACCCGACGACCGGCAGCTCCTTACCGGCCTCGGCGTCGGGGATCTCGATACGATGCGCCTCGATTCCCATGCCTGACAGGTGGTTCCGTATGGCCTCGGCTGTCTGCGCCAGTGCAGGCTGGTGCAGGATCGCCACCTTGTGTCTGCCGCCGAGGATGCGCGCCAAGTCAGCGAGGAGCCCCGTTCCGATGATCACCGGGTAGGGCGGATCGGTGCCTACATCGACGGTGACAGGATCTGGCACCGGCTCGGTCACGTTGTGTCCTTTCGTATGCTGGGCGATCCACTGCTCTTCCTGGCCGCCACTGCGGCGGGACTAGGAGGCGCCTCCGTGGACGCCGGCGTTGCCAGAGACAGTGGGGCGCGCCGCCACGACGGACGTCGACGTCGACGTTCCGGCTTGGAACCCTCCGGGCTCTCCAGGCGGGACACGATGTAGCGTACGACAGCTCCTGGGTTGCGGCGATTGGTGTTCACCCGCAGAGTGGCCACCTCCCGATAAAGTGGAATCCGTTCTGCCATCAACGCTTTGAATTTCTCGGCGCGATCCGATCCGGCCAGCAACGGTCGTACCGTGGCCCCACCGGTGCGGCGCACCCCTTCAGCCGCGCTGATCTCCAGGTAGATCACGGTATGCCCGGCCAACGCTTCGCGCACCGCGGCGGTGGTCACCGCACCGCCGCCTAGTGACAGCACACCGTCGTGGGTGGCCAGCGCCTCATGGACAACGTCTGCCTCGATTCTGCGGAACTCTGCTTCACCGTCAGAGGCGAAGATCTCGGCGATCGTGCGCCCCGTGCTCTTCTCGATCGCCGCGTCGGTATCGAGCAACCCGAGGTCCAAAGCCTTGGCCAGCCGGCGACCGATCGTTGACTTGCCCGATCCAGGCAGTCCGATTAGCACCACTTTGGGAACCATCAGCCCTGCGCCTGCACAGTGCTCGATGGTTCCCGGCTGGCGACGGCACGCAGATAGGAGTCGAGGTTGGCCCGCGTCTCAGCGAGCGAATCCCCGCCAAATTTCTTCAGCGCGGCGCGCGCCAACACCAACGCCACCATCGTCTCGACTACGACGCCTGCGGCAGGCACCGCGCACACGTCAGAACGCTGGTGGATGGCCACCGCTTCCTCACCGGTAGCCATGTCGACGGTGGCCAGTGCACGCGGCACGGTGGAGATGGGCTTCATTGCAGCGCGTACCCGTACAGGTAGCCCGTTGCTCATGCCGCCTTCCAGGCCACCGGCGCGGTTGGTCGAACGCATTACGCCGTCGGGCCCCGGGTACATCTCGTCGTGGGCTAGCGTGCCGCGCCTACGTGCTGTCTCGAAGCCGTCGCCGATCTCCACGCCCTTGATCGCCTGAACCCCCATCACGGCGCCGGCCAACTGGCTGTCCAGGCGGTCCTCGCCGCTGGTGAAAGAACCGAGGCCGACGGGCAGTCCGTGGGCGACGACCTCGACCACTCCCCCAAGTGTGTCCCCCTGGCGCTTGGCATCCTCGATCTCGGCGATCATCATCGCCTCGGTTGCTTCGTTGAATGCCCGCACCGGGCTGGCGTCAATCACGGCCAGGTCTGCGGCCTGCGGCGGCGGTCCACCGTAGGCCTGCGAGGATCCGATGGAAATGACGTGGGAGATGACGTCGACCCCGAGCGCCTGCTGCAGAAATGCTCGGGCGACGGTGCCCGCCGCAACCCGGGCCGCAGTTTCGCGGGCGCTGGCACGTTCCAGCACCGGACGGGCGTCGTCGAAACCGTACTTGAGCATGCCCGCATAGTCGGCGTGGCCGGGCCTTGGCCTGGTCAAGGGCTCGCTACGGGCCGCCCCGTCAGCCAGCACAGCCGGATCGACTGGGTCGGGCGCCATTACCGTCTCCCATTTCGGCCATTCGGTATTGCCGATCTCGATGGCGATCGGGCCGCCAAGGGTAAGACCGTGACGCAGCCCCGCAAGAAGAGTGATCTGGTCCTGCTCGAATTTCATTCGGGCGCCCCGGCCGTAGCCGAGCCGCCGGCGAGCCAGCTGCCCCGCGATGTCTTGCGAAGTGAGGTGGACGCCGGCAACCATGCCTTCGACCATGGCCACCAACGCGCGGCCGTGGGATTCACCTGCTGTCGCCCATCTCAACACGAGCCCATTTTCGCACGCCGCCGGCGCATGCCCGATCAAGCGGCTCTAGATCAGCACGACTGCCACCGCTCCGGCCGCGGCAACACACATCGACAGACCGTGCGGCAGGAGCGATCGGTCACCGCCGATGAGCCGGATCAATCCCAGCAGCGCCGTCAGAACCGAGGCCCCGAACGCGGACATCATCCACACATCCAGCCCAAACGCCCCCGTGAGGGCACCTAGACCGATTGCGAGCTTGACATCGCCGGCGCCCATCGCCTTCGGAGACATCACGTGCACCACCGCGTACACCGCGAACATCGCGGCCGCCCCCGCGGCAGCCGTCACACCATGACCTGTCAGTGCGGCACCAGCCAAGACCAGGGCACCACCAGGCAGAGTGAGCACATTGGGCAGGCGTCGCTGCCGAATATCGAAGTAGCTCAACGCGGCCAGCCAACACGCCACACAGATAGCCGCCACATAGACAGCGGCCAATTCTCCCCCGCCATCCCCCATCTGCTTAGGTTAGGCCCGCAGTCGAGCAGCCCTTGGCGGCAATTCCGCCGAGTCAGACACTAATGCCGACCGCCGAGCTCATCGCCTCCCTCGGTGCCGGCAACCCGGTGAACTGCTCTACCTGTGCGAAGGCCTGATTCAGCAGCATCAACAGACCACTTATCACCTTCCCGCCGGCGGCCTGAACGCTTGAGGCCAGCGGTGTGGGCCACGGGTCGTAGATCGCGTCGAGCAGAACCGGCGCCAACACCAGCCTCGGCGCATACGGGGTCACCGCATCAGCCGGCACTGTATTCACCACGACGTCCGCACCAGCCACCTCGTCGGCCAGCCGCGCGTCGGTGACATCGCACCAGTGCGATCGGGCACCACAGCGGATCGCAAGTTCGACGAGCGGCGCCGCTTTCTGGGCGTTCCGCGCTGCCACTGTGATGTGTTGCGCGCCAAGCTCGGCAAGGCCGACCACCACCGCAGGAGCGGTGCCGCCAGAACCCACCACCATCGCCCTGTCAGACACCGCAGCCCCTGCCAGCGCACCCACCACGCCGTCGATGTCGGTGTTGTCGGCATGCCAGCCTGCCCGCGAACGAATCAGAGTGTTGGCCGATCCGACCAGTGCCGCGCGGGCTGTGGCGTTGTCAGCGAACCGCAGCGCAGTGAACTTGCCCGGCATCGTCACCGACACGCCCACCCATTCCGGCCCGAATCCGCGCATCACGGAGGGCAACTGCTCCCCGGTGCACTCGATGCGGTCGTAGGTCCAGCCGTCCAATCCGAGAGCGCGGTAAGCCGCCATGTGCAGCTGTGGGGAACGCGAATGGGCAATCGGCGAGCCGAGCACCGCAGCCCGTCGGGGCCCCTCGCTCATCGTGGTCGCCTGCTCTTCGCACAAGCGCTCATCGTGGTCGTCCGCTCTTCGTGCAAGCGCTCATCGTGCCGAATCGAGCACACCGTTGCTCTTCGCCACCTTGACATTGGCCAGATGCTGGTCGTAGTCGCGAGTGAACAGCGTCGTGCCCTGCATATCGACCGTCACGAAGTACAACCAGCCCCCCGGCTCCGGTTGCTCAGCTGCATCGAGCGCGGGTCGGCCCGGCGAGCAGATCGGAGTAGCCGGAAGCCCGGGCCGCACATAGGTGTTCCACGGCGTCGCCTGTGCGCGGTCGCCATCGGTGGTCGCAACCTCGATGTGGTCTAGCGGATAATTCACCGTGGAGTCGAACTCCAACTTCCGTTGCTCTGCCAGCCGGTTGTAGATGACCCGTGCCACTTTGGAAAAGTCCTGTGGCATTGCTTCACGTTGTACCAGCGACGCCACAATCAGGATCTCGTACGGCGACATCTTCAATGCCTTAGCAGTGCCAAGTAGACCGCCCTGTTCGTACTGCGTCGCGCTGACAGAGATCAGTCTGGCCAGGATTTCCTGCGGCTCAGCCATCGGGTCGATGTTCCAGGTACCCGGGACGATAAGCCCCTCCAGCCGGCGATGATCGTTTCCGAACGCCACAACGGGGCCCATCGCCCACCCCGGGACGGAGAGCGCCTGCGGGGAAGCCGCACCTGCGATGTTGCTCAGGTCTGAGGCCGAGACGCACCTGCGGTCACCGTCAAGGTCCACACACGACGCATTAGAGATCAGCGTGAAGATGCCGTCGGTGACCGCGTTGGTCTTCAAGTCCTCGACGTCGTCAAGCTGGCGCCCCTCGGGAATCACCAATCTGCCAACCCGGTTGCCCGGATCAGCCAGTCGGGCCACCGCACCGGCTGCTGGGATCTCGGTACGGACCTTGTAGAACCCCGGCTGAATGGCCGAGATCGCGGGACTACCCGCAGCCGCATCGACGAATAGCGTGTATGTTGCCACCACATTCTCGTCCTGCAGCGTCTTGCCGATTGCGGTAGTGGAATCGCCCTCTCGGACCTGGATCACCACGTCCTTGATGCCATCGCCGACGAAGTCGCTGTTGGAGTTGCCAAACATCGAATTCCACATTCTGGAACCGAGGAACACCGCACCGACGACTACGACCACCAGCATGGTCAGCGCCAGCACCGCGGAGAACCGGCGTTTGCGCTGGATCCGCGCGGATCGAGCCCGATCACGGCGTGCCCACCTTTGTCGGGGAGGTCCCACTGCCACCGGTTCGGCGCGTTCACTCGGCCAGTCGTCAGCCATCCCCGGCCTCCCGGTGTGCGCTCAACGCTGCGCGGCGCTGGTCCAGCCAGTTCTGCAAAATCCCGACCGCCGCAACCTGATCGATCATCGAACGCTGGCCTTTGGCACGCACCCCGGCCTCACGCAGTGAGCGCTGCGCGCTCACGGTGGTGAACCGTTCATCGGCCAACCGAACCGGCACCGGCGAGATCTGGTCGGCCAGCTGGTCGGCCAGCTCGACAGCATCGCGCGCCGACGACCCGGCGCGATCGGCCAGCGTGCGCGGCAAGCCCACCACCACCTCGACGGCTTGGTATTCGGCGAGCAGCCGCGCGAGCCGACGGAGATGCTTGCCCGAGCGACGATCCCTGGCGACCGTCTCCACGGGCGTCGCCAGAATGCCGTCGGGGTCACTGACGGCCACGCCGATACGGACGCTGCCGACGTCGATGCCGATGCGCCGACCGTGACCCAGGTCAGGGGCCGTCCCCGGGCTGCCCGGGTGGTCCGGTAGGCGGTCTTGCCACCCGTTTTGGTCGGTGTGAGCCACCCGGCTATCTCCGGCCTATCTCAGCGCGTATCGCCGCCAATGCCGCGTCGATACCGGCGGCCCCTTTACCGGATCCCTGCGCTAGGTC
>DAOUYK010000050.1 GCA_030666145.1 Mycolicibacterium sp.
TGTAGCAATCCGCGGGCTATCCACAGTTTCCACAGGTTCATCCACAGGCTCTCAAGATCGCCTAGCAGCGTGAGCCGCTAGGTCGATGCGATCCATCACCGCGCTGTGGACAACGTGCGGCCGCCACGCCGCGGCGATCAACAGGGGGCGGCACCGCCAGAGCGAAATAGCTCGTACAGCTAAGCACTCAGGCAGCCGATCCAACCCACAGCAACGTGTGCTCGATTTCTCCGTAGCGAAAAAAAAGACGGTATGATCAGCATCACTGTGGTCACCCTGTGACCGAACTCAATGGATAAGGTATTCGCGTGCGGGCGAGGAGTAGCTGATGGTGTCACCGACGGACTCTGGGTCCGCCTTGCCGCCGTCACGGTGGCAGTCCCGCCCAGAGGCTTCCCAACGCAGCCAGACAATGGAGCTCCTGCGGGCGGGGCTCATAGCCCTCGTGTTGCTGGGTACCCTCGCGCTGATCGTCCTGCTCTGACCCTAACGGTCCGCAGGCGCTCGAACTTTCCACATCACTCGGTAGGACTCCGCTGCCGACACCCATCCGAACTCGCGTGAGTCGGTAGCACCCGGCGCGCCCGCATTGTCCGACCGCGCGTCGAATTCGGTTCCCGACGCAGACCGGCGCACGGCACCGACGCGCTTGACCAGGTACAGCGAAGACCCGGGGTCGGGAAACACCCGCAACTCACCCTCCCGCGGTCTGCCGCCGCGCAACGTCAGCAGTCCGTCACCGGGCTCGAGCGTCGGACGCATGGAATCCTCCACAACCACAAACCGCCGTATCCGCCAACGACCGAACGCAAGGCGCAGTCGATGGTTTCGGCGCATGTCCAAAGGGTAAGTTAAGAGACATGCTGCATCGACTGTTCTCCAATACCACACCCGCCCATGCCCACTGCGATTTGTACTGCGGCGTCTACGACCCTGCGCAAGCCAAGATCGAGGCGCTCTCGTGCCTCAAGACGCTCAAGAAGTACCACGAGTCAGAAGACGAACACTTTAAGATCCGCGCGATTCTGATCAAGGAGCAGCGCGCCGAAGAGGTGAAACACCACTTGATGGTGTTGTGGGCCGATTTCTTCACCAAGGAACATTTCGAGCAATTCCCCAATCTGCACCAGCTGTTCTGGGACGGCGTCCATGGCGCGGGCGACGTCAAGAAGTCTCTCGATGTGGCAGTGGCGGAGAAGCTCTTGAAGACCATCGACGAAATCTCCGACATCTTCTGGCAGACCGAGAAGGCCAAGGGCATGGGGGTCTACCCACCTGCCTGACGGGTAACCTGCGCACGCCACCAAACGCTTCCCGGCTCGGTCTAAGACCGAGCCGGGTTTCTTTTTTTCGCGGTTAGCACTCGTGTCCCCTTGCGTGCCAGGGGGGATCTGGCTCATTCTGAGTTCATCGACCCACAGTCGAGTTAGGCATTTGCTTCAAAGATGCCAGGAGGCGCAATGGCTTCAGGATCCGGCCGGGCGATCGAGATCGTCCCGTTTCATTCCCGTGGGTCTCTCAAGGGTTTCGTGGTTTCGGGCCGCTGGCCGGATTCGACCAAGGAGTGGGCGCAGCTCCTCATGGTCGCGGTTCGGGTTGCGTCGCTGCCGGGACTACTCTCCACGACAACGATTTTCGGGGCGCGGGAGGAACTGCCCGAGGAACCAGAACCGGGCACTGTCGGAATCGTACTCGCCGAGGGCACGGTAGTCGGTGAATCTGCAATGACCCCAGGCCATTTCGCGGATCGCCAACCCCCAGCGCTGCTGATGCTGCACCCTCCTTCGGAGACCACACCGTCACTTCCCGAATGCAACGGAGCAGCATCAGGATGCGTGCTACTGCCCGGCTTGCCTCACCTTGGGCTGGAACACCGCGCTGCATGGGTGGAGGCTGAATTGGACGGCACTGTGACGTCGATGGTCAGCCGCGTCGGCGTTGACCCGATCAGCCACCCCGACACCGCCATCCTGGCTATGCTCCTTGCCGCGTAAGCACTGTCTAACTCTGATATCCAAACCCCGCAACATTCATTTCGGACATCCGAAATCGCAATCCCCGGTGGCGGTTTCGCGGATCGCTGACTAACATCGGTTGAGTTAGCGAAGGGGAGTAGCCCCCAATCGTCGAGTCGACATACTGGCGTGAGCCCGGCCGGCGAACCACACTTCGGAAGAGGACGTGGTGGGCAAGACCTTCGGCCAAAGCCTGACCGGTCGCGCGAATCGGCCTGTCGGCGGAGCGTCGAAAGGTCTGTCCGGTGTTCACTGCGATCCTCGTCAGTCTTGCAGTGGTGTTCGTCGCCGAACTCGGCGACAAGTCTCAACTGATCACCATGACCTACGCACTACGGCACCGCTGGTGGGTGGTGCTCTCCGGGGTCGGAGTCGCCTCAATGCTGGTGCATGGCCTGTCGGTGGCCGTCGGCCATTTTCTGGGCTTGACACTCCCGCAGCGCCCTATTGCATTCGTGGCGGCTATCGCTTTCGTTTTGTTCGCGGTATGGACCTGGTGTGCAGGCGCCCAGAACGACGACGAATTGGTGCGCGTCGTCGAGCCGAGGTTCGCCCTACTCCCGATCGTGTCCTCCTTTGTACTTGCCGAACTGGGTGACAAGACCATGCTGGCAACCGTCGCGCTGGCCAGCGATCAGAACTGGCCCGGAGTGTGGATTGGCGCAACGATCGGGATGGTGCTGGCCACCGGGGCTGCCATCGCCATCGGATCACTTATGCACAAACGGCTGCCGGCACGGTTGCTGCACGGGCTGGCAGGCCAGCTGTTCTTACTAATCGGTCTATTCCTGTTCTTTGACGGCGGCCTGGGGCTGCGGTGGCTGGCTGCCGCGGTCACCGGCACCGTGGCGACTCTCGCCACTGCCGTCGCCACGATGGCTTGGTGTCGAAACCGTGACCAGGCAGCACCACGTGTGTTCGAGGAGCTGTCGCCGGACACTTTAACGCACGCCACTGCTACCGACGCTTGACCCTCGGGTACCCAGCTCACCTTCGCCCGACCCTGGCCGGGCTATCGAGCAAACACACGGACGCGGGAGCAGCCGAAACCCCTGGAGTTGCCCACGGCAGGTAACCCACCTTGCGCCGCGGGGGGACGACCTAACGGGCTGGCCGATCATCGCCCCGACGCCTTCCTTCTTTGCTTGAACACACCGTGTTGGGGCGGGTTCCGAGGTCTCATCGCCAAAGTGATAGCCCCGCGCCGCGAACCAGGTTAATATTTTTTTCGGTTTGCACTTGGCTGTAGGCATAACTATGGCTACGATCATCAGCAAACAAGCCGCCCATATATCCGCTCGGTTGCATCTGGAGGTCAATACAATGAGCAATACGTTCTCCGCTCGCCTTAACCGCCTATTCGACGTGGTGTATCCACCCGGAAGGGGCCCCCATACCTCGGCCGAAGTGATCGCCGCACTGAAGGCCGAAGGGGTCACAATGTCGGCTCCTTACCTGTCACAGCTGCGGTCCGGCAACCGAACGAACCCGTCTGTGGCAACTATGGCGGCGCTTGCCAACTTCTTCCGGATTAAGCCTGCGTACTTCACCAACGACACGTACTACGAGAAGCTCGATAGGGAGCTCACGTGGCTGGCCGGAATGCGTGACGAGGGTGTTCGCCGGATTGCAGCGCGCACTGTCGGACTTTCCCCGGAGGCCAGGCAGGATGTCTCGTTGAAGGTGGACGAACTGCGCCGGCAAGAGCACCTGGACAGTTAGCCCAGTCGCGGGGCCTGGCCGGCAGTCGGCTAATTCAAATCCCGCGCTAGAGCGCTGCGTCGATACTGTCGGCGCAGCGGGTAAGCCGTTGGTACTGACGGGCAATCTCGAGTATCCATTCGCGGTCTGAGTAGTCAGCGGGTTGGCGTAACCACGCAAGACCGGGGAACTCCACGCGGTCACCATGAGCCGCGCCGTCGCTCCCCTGATGGATCCAGCGGGCGACGGCCGCCGCCTGATCGCTCGGCGGTACCTCCGGTGCGGTCAGGTTTGCAAGGCTTCCCACGTCGCTCAGCGGGTCACTCGGAGGTTCACTCTGATCGCTGGCGTCTGCATCGCCGAGTCCGCTGGCGTCGGCATCGCCGCGGTCACTGCCGTCCATATCGCTGCGTTCACTGGCCTCTGCATCGCCGAGTTCACTGCCATCCATATCGCTGCGTTCACTGGCGTCAGTATCGCCGAGTTCACTGCCCTCTGCATCGCAACTTGTGTCGCCGGAATCATCAACGTTCCTACCCTTGAACGCAAGCAACGTTGCGCCGGAGTCGACGTCGCTTAGTCCGCTGTCGGCGGGGGTCGCCTCCAGAATGTGGCTTAGCTCGCTGTCGTCGGCAGTCGACTCCAGAATGTGGCTTAGCTCGCTGTCGGCGGCTGACGCCTCTAGAAACAACGCATCAGAGATCACGGACATCCGCTCGGCTACCCGGAATGCCAATGGACCCCGAGGGCGAACGCCGATTCCGACGTCGGGTTGTCGGCGGCCGAGCTCGTCGAGGAGCGGTTGGATGGTACGCAGCTCGCGCCGCGCCCCAATCCAGTCTTCCACGCTGGGCAGCAGCGACCCGGCCGCGACGATGAGCATCGCACAACCCAGCAGTGTCGCGGCGGTGCCTATCCCCACCAGACCGCTCGTCCAGACGGCGCGCAGCAGGACGAACGCCAGCGCAAGCACGATTAGGACGATCCCTATCGTGAATACGAACAGCGCCCGACCACGGCGGGTGCGGTTGGAGTGCCGAAGCCCTGCCCACGCCACCAGGCTGAGCGCCAACAATGCATACAGCAGCGGAAGCAGCCAGGACAGCGAAGCGCCGCTCGAACTGAGGTTGTGCTTTAGGTACTCCTTGGGCGCCATCTCGGTCTGTCGCCCGTCGGAGAAAAACACGACCAGGCTGGCCGTCGCGATTAACGCTGCCACGCTGTACTGCGCAATGGCGATCTTCTTAGCGGCCGCCGGCGCCCGACTCGACGAGACCGTGGTGATCATGACGCAACTGCCGGCCGCGCAGCCGATCAGTGCCACCTGGCTCAGCCCGATCGAGATGTTGGGCCACCGCGCCAAGGTGTCGATCAGCAATGTCAGTGGCCGCCAATTGAGCGCCGCGACGAAGCCTAGGCTGCCGAGGGCCAGAATCATCGCAGTGCTGACTAGCGATTGCTTGTTGACCAACGACCACCCGATGCGCAGGCCGGTAGCCAAGCCGAGGAGACCGGCAATCACCCAAACGATCAACCAAAAGCCTCTCCGAGGCGGATCTGGACGATGGAAGCGCGGTCTGAGGGAAGCCGACCGAGCCGGTAGATGAGCAACGCTGCGAAATCCTCGGCTTCCTGCTCCTGTTCCTCGCCGCTGGGACCCATGCAACCGGTGCGCTGGTTGAGCATGTAGCCGATCAGCTCGAAAGTAGCCGCCTCGGTGTTATCCCTGGCCGCTTGCACGACTGGTGTGCCTTCATGGCCGAGAACGAGGTGGCCGAGTTCATGAGCAAGGGTGCGATCCCAGGTGGGAAGGCCTTCCTGTACCAGAAACTCATCACGTTCCGAGTACTGGCGCCACTGGCCGCACACGCCCGGGGGAAGGTCGGCGGTCGAAATTTCAATCGGTCTGCCGCGATTCTCCCCTACCGCCGCTACCAGTCGAGCCAGCGTAACTTCACCGTGCTTCGGTGCGAGATCGAGTACCTCACTAACCGCTCCAGTGACCCGTCGACTCGCGGGCATCGGACCTCCTCTCGCTACTGTCCACTATCTGCTGCTCACGCCGGCAGGGTGAGCAGCGACGCATAAGTCGATTCTTGCACAACCGCCTCCCATAGTTTGCTGAGAAGCTCGAACACCTTAGTTGTTGGGTCGCAGCGACCCGCGATAACGCCGAACGCTAGGGTTTGATCAGCGCTGCCGCTGGATGCCCGGCGGGATGTGTCGACGAGAAGATCGGAGAGGCGGCAGGGATGAGTCTGTTCAAGCGACGCAAATCCCGCGCTGCCCGAAGGGCCGAGGCCCGCGCTGTCCGACGGGCCGAGGCTCGGGCAATCAAGACGAGGGCCAAACTCGAAGCGAAACTGTCGGCCAAGAACGAGGTCCGCCGTTTCAAGTCGGAACAGAAGGCGCAGGCGCGTGCCCTCAAAGCCCAACTCAAGGCGCAGCACGATAGCGACACGGCAGCCATCAAGGTTGCTGAAACGGGGCTGAAGACGGCCCGCGAGGGTAAGTTGTTATCGCCCACGCGGGTTCGTAGAACACTTACTGTCTCGCGTTTGCTAGCCCCGGTGGTAGTGCCTCTGGTCTACCGCGCGTCTATCGCCGCGCGCGGACTGATCGATGAGCGCCGTGCCGATAAGCTGGGTATCCCACTGAGCCAACTCGGGCACTTCTCTGGGCACGGCGCCCGTTTTTCGGCACGGATCGCCGGCGCCGAAGAGGCGCTGCGCCAGCTGTCGGAAAAGAAACCGAAGGCGGCCAAGGACCCCGAGACCAAGCAGTTTGTCGCAGCCATTACCGAGCGGCTCAGCGATCTCGCGGCCGCGGTCGCCGCCGCTGAGAACATGCCGCCAGTACGCCGGCGGGCTGCGCACGCGGCGATCGATGAGCAACTCGACGGGATCGACGCCGACCTCATGGCCCGCTTGGGCGTGGTCTGACCGTCGGCTGTGCTGCAGCCCCTCGGACGTCGGCGCGCGGGCCGACCTCCTGACGATCGAGAAAGCCAGTATCGAATGCAGACAACGTATCTCAGGCCGCTAAGGGTGGTCCACTTGATCGCCGTAGCATGCTTGACGGCGGCCCTCATCGACGTCGCACTGGCGTACGCCGGCGCGGCGTGGGCCCACGCCGCACGTATCGCGAGCGATCCCGCCGAGAACGCTGTGCTGACCGAACAGCCGCCGCGGGTGAGCGCGACATTCAACGAGCCCATGCAGGCTCACTTCGCGGCGATGACCGTGATCGGACCCGGCGGCACCGATTGGTCTGACGGCCCACCCGGGGTTGACGACGCGGTAATCAGCGTTGTAGTGCGGCCCGGTGGCCCTAGCGGGGATTACGCGGTGAACTACCGGGCGACGTCCGCCGACGGGCACGTTGTGTCTGGCTCGTGGTCCTACCACCTCATCTCCACCGCCCCTGCAAGCGAGGGACCGCCGGCCAAGTCGACGCCGCCTCCCGCTATATTTGTAGTGCCTTCGGCGGACACCACCGCCGAAGGGCTGCCGGTGTGGCCGTTCGTGGCGGCAGCCTCGGGGTTGGTGGCGGTCGGAGCGATTTTGGCGGTTCGGCGCCGCCAGTGAACCACCGCCTCGTGGTCACGGGCGCTGTGCTCGTCACTGGGTCGGCGTGCGTGATGGCATGGGCACTGGCATATCCGGCCGCGTCACTCACCCCGGCGTTGGTCAGGGCGGTCGCCGACGGCGCAGCCGTCCTCACGCTGGGTCTGGCCGCAGTACCCGCCCTGGACACCGGCCGGCGCCGCGAAGAGTTCATCCGGCGAGCTTCGGCGCCGTTGGTGACCGCATCGGCCGTCTGGCTGATCGCCGAACTCGTCCGGCTCGTACTGGCGGGTGCGGAGACGGCCGGTGCCGACATCACTGGGCTCAGAATGCACACCGCCGTCGAGTTCACACTGCATACGGCGCCGGGACGCGCCGGCCTGATTTCGCTCACCACAGCCGCGGCGGTATGTGTACTCGCAACCGTGGCAGCGCGCTCAGGTACCGCGCGCGTCCTGGCCGCCGGCCTCACGGGCATCGGAATCGTGGGCCACCCGCTCACCGGGCACCTGTCGAATAGCTCTTGGGGGGGCGCCTCTATCGCGGTGCACGCCCTGGCAGCAGCCTTGTGGTGCGGCGTGCTGGCAGCACTGGTCCTCACTGTCGAACACCGTGGTCAATGGGCCCGGGTACTGCCCCGGTTCTCCCAGCTGTCGCTACTGTGTGTCTCGGTGCTGCTTGCCGCAGGCGTCCTGGGTGCGTCGGTGGTCATCAGCTCGCCCAGCGATCTGTACGCAACCGGCTACGGCAGGGTGCTGTCTGCCAAACTCATACTCACCGCGGCGCTCACGGTCCTGGCCTGGCGCAATCGGGGGAACTGGCTCCCTGCCGCCCGAGCCCACCGAACCACCGCCGTAGTCTCAAGATCACGCGCGTACAGCGAACTTGCATTGATGGCCGTGGTGCTGGCGGTGGCGGCGACGCTGGCGGTTACCGGATGACACTGTTTGACACCGTTTGACACCGAAAACCATCCGGTACCCGGCTCCTGGCATGATGTTGAGGACTGCCGGGTGCAGATCACTCAATAAGGAGCAGCGACATGGCAGACCAGCCGGACCGGCCCAACGAAGACGCCGATGGCACACCCCCGCAAGAGCCGTCAACACCGCCGGCCAATCAGGCCCCCGCCGCGAAGAAAGCCGCACCCGCGAAAAAGGCTAGCCCCAGCAAGAAGGCCAGTCCCGCTAAGAAGGCGCCGGCTAAGAAGGCGCCGGCCGGCAACGCCGCCCCCGCCAAGAAGGCAGCCGCCAACACAGCCCCAACTGCGCCTGCGCCGCGCGCGGACTTAAACGGCAGTTTGGCCTCCGCCGCGAAAGAGACAGCAGCACAAGCGAAATCAACCGTGGCGGCGGCGAGCAACACCGTTTCCAGTCGGCCGCCGGCCCAGCGCGACGGCAACGATGCGTCTCGTCTTCCGGTCGCTGCCGCGGTAATCGCCGGGCTACTCACGATCCTGGCGTTACTGTACCTAGCCCGGCGCGGCGGCCGGTAGGCCTGAGATACTGGCACGGTGACCATTACGCCGCGCCCCACCGCTGACCTGGTCGACGAGATCGGCTCAGATGTCCGCAGCTGCGATCTGCAGCTCGGCCAATACGGTGGCCAGTCGCAGTTCGCAGGACAGATCACCACGGTGGGGTGCTTCGAGGACAACGCGTTGCTCAAGACGGTGCTCGGCGAGCCCAGCGATGGCGGGGTATTGGTGATCGACGGGGGTGGATCGGTACATGCCGCCTTGGTCGGCGATGTCATCGCCGGGCTCGGCCAGTCCAACGGGTGGTCGGGTCTGATCATCAACGGCGCTGTGCGCGACTCGGCGATCCTGCGGACGCTCGATATCGGCATCAAGGCACTGGGCACGAACCCGCGCAAGAGCACGAAAACCGGTGCTGGCATACGTGATGCGGCTGTCGAGTTAGGCGGCGTGATGTTTGTACCCGGGCAGGTCGTCTACAGCGACGACGACGGAATAGTCGTGGTCGCTGCAGGAAGCTAATAGGGTCGGCTACGCCGACGTGACGGCCGGCACCCGGTGCCTGGAGAACGTCAGAGCTGGGTCGTCGACCTTGCCACGGCGGATCAGCTGCAGGTCGAGCAGGTAATTCTGCTTGAGCCGCCAGGGAGCCCGAGATCCCGCCTTGGGTAAATAGTCAAGCGCCCGCAGCACGTAACCGGGGGTGAAGTCCATCAGCGGATGCGCGTCGACGCTGTCACCAGGGTGTCGGGCCTCGACGGTGTCGAGGCCGTTGGCATCCATGTGGTTGATCAACCGACAGAAGTATTCGGACACCAGATCGGCTTTGAGGGTCCACGAGGCGTTGGTGTATCCGATCGTGAAGGCCAGGTTCGGCATGTCAGTGAGCATCATGCCCTTGTAGGCCATCGTCTTGTTGAGTTCGATCACCTCGCCGTTACGCGATACTGCAGCCCCGCCGAACAGCTGAAGGTTCAGACCCGTTGCAGTGACGATGATGTCGGCGTCGAGCTGTTTCCCGGAGGTCAGTTTGATCCCGGTTTTGGTGAAGCGGTCGATTGTGTCGGTGACGACCTCGGCCTTGCCGGCGCGGATGGTTTTGAACAGATCTCCGTTGGGCGCCAAGCAGACTCGTTCGTCCCATGGGTTGTAACGCGGATTGAAGTGCTTGTCGACGTCGAAATTTTCCGGCAGGCGGTGGCGGGCCATCGTCAGCAGTTGCTTTCGGAACGTGTCCGGGAAGCGGCGGGCGATCCGGTACTGGACGGATTGCAGCAGAATGCTCTTCCACCGGTTCAATACATAGGCGGTCTTCTTGGGCAGGCGTTTGTTGGTCTGGACCGTGAACGGGTCGACGTCGGGTAGCGCAGCGATGAACGTCGGTGATCGCTGCAGCATCGTCAGCTGCCCTGCTCCCGAATTCGCAAGTGCTGGGATCAGGGTGACGGCGGTTGCTCCGCTGCCGATCACCACGATTCGCTTGCCCGCGTAATCGAGGTCCTCGGGCCAGTGCTGCGGATGGACGATGGTGCCCTCGAAATCCTCGGAGCCCATGAACTCAGGCGAGAACCCCTGGTCGTAGTTGTAGTAGCCGCTGCAGGCCATCAGGTATTGGCTGGAGATCTCGACCTGCTCTCCATCACGTTCGACGATCACCGTCCAGCGACCGTCGGCGTCGGACCAGTCGGCGGACTTGACATGGTGGCCATAGCGGA
The DNA here is from genome assembly GCA_030666145.1 of Mycolicibacterium sp. Taxonomy (GTDB): domain Bacteria; phylum Actinomycetota; class Actinomycetes; order Mycobacteriales; family Mycobacteriaceae; genus Mycobacterium. Next base: position 10,475 of record DAOUYK010000050.1, read on the forward strand.
TATGCCTGTCGATCCCGTATTCGGCGACGGTTTCCTTCAAGTAGGCCACGATGTCGGGACCATCGGCGATTGCCTTCTCCGCGGTCCAGGGCTTGAACCGGAATCCCAGCGTGAACATGTCGGAGTCCGAGCGGATACCGGGGTATTTGAACAGGTCCCAAGTCCCCCCGAGGTTGTCCCGGCGTTCGAGGATCGCGTAGCTCTTGGATGGGCAGCGGTCCTGTAGATGCCAAGCGGCGCTGATGCCGGAGATGCCGGCTCCCACGATGACAACGTCGACAAATTCGGACATGGCGTAAAGCTATCAACGCATTGTCGAGCTAGTCAACACTATGTCGAAAATATCAACATGCTGTAAAGTCTGATTCGTGACCACCGCCAATTCGTCACCGTTGTGACTGCTGCCAGCCAGGCCCGGCCCGCCCGGGGCAGACGCGCCGCCCGCCCCTCCGGCGACGACCGTGAGCTGGCCATCCTGGAGACTGCCGAGCGCCTACTCGACGGCCGTTCACTTTCCGAGATCTCGGTCGACGACCTCGCCAGGGGTGCCGGCATCTCGCGGCCGACTTTCTACTTCTATTTCGCATCGAAAGACGCAGTGCTGCTGACATTGCTCGAGAGGGTTATCACCGAGGCCGACGGTGCATTGCAGCAGTTGATATCCGAGCGGCCGGCCGACCATCACGAGATCTGGCGCCATGGCATCAACGTGTTCTTTCAGACCTTCGGCGCACATCGTGCGGTGTGCGCCGCGACGGTCGCGGCCAAGTCCGCCAACTCCGAGGCCCGCGAGCTGTGGGCCAGGTCGATGCAGCGCTGGATCGATCACATCGCCGAGGTCATCGAAGCTGAACGGGCCGATGGCGCGGCGCCAGTCACCGTTCCAGCCGTAGAGTTGTCGACAGCCCTGAACCTGATGAACGAGGCGGTGATGGCAGCAGCCTTCGCAGGTCATCAGCCGGCTATCCCCGATCATCGCGTGCTGGACAACCTGGCGCACATCTGGACGACAAGCATCTACGGCGACGCACTCTGATCTGTCGGCATCCAATGCGAACCTATGTTCGTGTCCGTTCCGACCGCGAGCATCCTGCACGCTGATCTCGACTCGTTCTACGCTTCGGTTGAACAGCGCGACGACCCCACGCTCCTCGGGCGTGGCCCCGACCTAGAGGTGCCGATGCTGCCCGACTGATTCAAGCGCTGGTCCACGCCTCGAGCTTGTCGACGGGCCAGGCGTTGATGATCCGGGAGGCGGGCAGGCCGGCATCGAGTGCGCGCTGGGCGCCGTAGCCGAGGAACTCTAGCTGGCCGGGCGCGTGTGAGTCGGTGTCAATCGAGAATAGGCAACCGATGTCCATCGCCAGCTTCAGCAGGCGCGTCGGCGGGTCTCGGCGTTCCGGGCGGGAGTTGATCTCGACGGCGGTACCACTGTCGCCGCAGGCGGTGAAGACCTTCTCGGCGTCGAACTTCGACTCAGAACGCACTTCGCGGCCGCCTCCGACCAGCCGGCCGGTGCAATGTCCGAGCACATCGGTGTGCGGGTTGGCAGCGGCCTTGAGCATGCGCCGCGTCATCGAGGGCCCATCCATCCCGAGTTTGGAGTGCACGCTGGAGACGACGATGTCGAGCCGCTCAAGCAGCTCGGGCTCCTGATCGAGCGAGCCGTCTTCGAGTATGTCGACCTCGATCCCGGTGAGAATCCGCATAGGTGCCACCTTTTCGCGGATGTCGTCAATAACGTCGAGCTGCCTGCGAAGTCGATCAGGGGTCAGCCCGTTGGCGATGCGCAGGCGTGGGGAGTGATCAGTCAGCGCACAGTACTCATGGCCGAGCTCACGGGCTGCCAGCATCATTTCCTCGATCGGCGCCGATCCGTCAGACCCATTCGAGTGGACATGCAGGTCGCCGCGCAGCGCTGTGCGGATGTCCCCACCGCCCAGATCCTCGGCGGCTTCCCTGAGTGTGGCCAACGCGTCGGGCTCATAGCCCGCCCCCGCCTGCTCGATGACCTTCGCGGTCTTCGGGCCGACCTTCGGAAGCATCCGCCAGCTGTTGGCTGTGCCGTGGCGTTCCCGCTGGGTATCGGTAAGGGCCTCGACGACGTGGGCGGCGTTGCGGTATGCCATAACCCGGCGGGAGTCCTCGCGGGCGCGGTCTTTGTAGTAGGCGATCCGACGCAGCGCGATCACTGGGTCCATGGGTCAAGTGTGCCTCAGGGAAGCGGTGCGGGATCGGCGGTAATCCCGCCGCCTGCCGCCGCCGGCCCACACGATAGCTATGTCGCCGATGCCCGGCAGCAAGACCCAATCACGAACACGGGTCGATAACGGTCAGGCAAAGATGGAGTCCCGGGGCGGCGAAGCCGGAAAAGACTCCATGCGGGTGTCGGCTAGACGCCGTAGCGAAGGAGTTCGTCTGCGGTGATCAGCCGTTCGGCCTTCGCTGGGAACTCGCGGCTCTTGACTGGGTGCCGGAACAGTAACCAGGCCATTCGCCCTGCCCGGTACCGGGAAATCGGGTTCATATACACGGTAATTCTCCTGCGGCGTTCCAACAGCTTGATCGGGGAGCTACTTTACCACAGCGCCCTCACCGAGTCATTAGATACCTCGGTGCTGGCAAACTGCCGGAGGCACGCCGATCAATGATCGGATGTTATTAAAGTGATTAAAGCGTCTGGTGGGACTAGCGCTGCGGCGCCGCAGTGGGCTTGATCGGCGACGGCAGCGCCGTCTGTCCCATCAAGTAGCGGTCCACGCCGGCGGCCGCGGCGCGACCCTCGGCGATCGCCCACACGATCAGAGACTGACCTCGTCCCATGTCACCGGCCACGAACACACCGGGCACCGACGTCGTGAATGCGGCATCGCGGGCTACATTGCCGCGCTGGTCGAGCTCAACGCTCAGATCTGCCAGCAGACCTTCACGCTCGGGGCCGGTGAAGCCCATGGCCAGAAGCACGAGATCGGCGTCCAACTCGAAGTCAGTATCAGCAATCTTCTCGAACCTGCCAGCCCTCATCTGCACCTCATGACCACGTAGGCCCGTGACGCGCCCGCCCTGGCCGAGGAACTTCTCGGTGTTCACCGAATAGACCCGCTCGCCACCCTCCTCGTGCGCGGCGGCGACCCGGAACATCAACGGGTAGGTCGGCCACGGCGTCGAATCGGCACGTGTATCCGGAGGCCGCGGCATGATCTCGAACTGGTGCACGCTTTCGGCGCCCTGGCGGTGTGCGGTGCCCAGGCAGTCCGCCCCCGTGTCGCCGCCGCCGATGATGATCACCTTCTTGCCCTTGGCCGTGATCGGCGGTTGCCCGTCCTCGTCGGCGATCGGATCACCCAGCTGAACCCGGTTCGCCCAAGGCAGATACTCCATGGCTTGGTGGATACCTTCGAGCTCACGGCCGGGGATCGGCAGATCCCGACGTGCGGTAGCACCGCCGGCTAGCACCACGGCGTCGAAGCCGGATCGCAGCTGCGCAGCAGTGATGTCCACCCCCACATTGACGCCGGTACGGAACTCGGTGCCTTCAGCGCGCATTTGCGCGAGGCGCCGGTCGATGTGGCGCTTCTCCATCTTGAACTCTGGGATGCCGTAGCGCAGCAGGCCACCGATACGGTCGGCACTTTCGAACACCGTCACGGTGTGCCCGGCTCGTGTCAGCTGCTGAGCCGCGGCCAGCCCCGCAGGCCCCGACCCGATGACCGCGACGGTCTTGTCGGTCAGCCGATCTGGAGGCAGCGGAACGACCCAGCCTTGTTCGAAGGCATTGTCGATGATCTCCACCTCGACCTGTTTGATGGTCACCGGATCCTGGTTGATGCCCAAGACACAGGATCCTTCACACGGCGCCGGGCACAGCCGCCCGGTGAACTCCGGGAAATTGTTCGTCGCGTGCAGGCGCTCGATAGCGTCGTTCCAACGCCCCGTCCGCACCTGGTCGTTCCACTCCGGAATGAGGTTTCCCAGCGGGCAACCGTTGTGACAAAACGGAACACCGCAGTCCATGCAACGACTCGCCTGGACCTGGAGGGGCGCGTGGGCGAAGTCCTCGTAGACCTCTTTCCAATCGCGAAGGCGCAGGTCGACCGGCCGTCGTGTCGGGGTCTCACGGTGTGTGTGTTTCAGAAAGCCGCGCGAATCAACCACCTGCGGCCGCCATGATCGCCTCGTCGACATTCTGCCCGCTACGTTCGGCCTCGGCGATCGCCTGTAACACCCGCTTGTAGTCGCGCGGCATCACCTTCTTGAAGTGCACCGATTCACCGTCCCAATCAGCCAGAATTCGTTGCGCCACTAGTGAATCCGTGGCATCGGAGTGCGCCTGAATCATACAGCGAAGCCACAGCGTATCGTCGGACTCGGCGCCATCGAGCCCTTCGATATCCACCATCCCGGCATTGAGGTTGTCGGCAAGTAGATCATCGGGGTCATACACATAGCCGATGCCACCCGACATGCCCGCCGCGAAGTTTCTTCCGGTCGGACCGAGGATCACCACCCTACCGCCGGTCATGTACTCACAGCCGTGATCACCGACGCCTTCCACCACGGCATACGCGCCCGAGTTCCGTACTGCGAAACGTTCACCGACCTGACCGCGCAGGAACATATGGCCGCTGGTGGCGCCGAAGAGGATCACGTTGCCGGCAATGATGTTGTCCTCGGCCACATAACTTTCGGGCGCACCCTCGGGCGGCCGGATGATGACCCGACCCCCGGACAGACCCTTTCCGACGTAGTCGTTGGCGTCGCCGTACACGCGCAGGGTGATGCCGTTGGGCACGAACGCTCCGAAGCTGTTGCCCGCCGAACCGTCGAAGGTGATGTCGATGGTACCGTCCGGAAGTCCTTGACCCCCATAAACCTTCGTCACCTCGTGGCCGAGCATAGTGCCCACCGTACGATTGACGTTCGTGATCTTTGTCGAAAACCGCACCAGCGCACCGCTATCGATAGCCTCTCGGCATTGCGAGATCAACTGCTGATCAAGAGCCTTGTCCAAGCTGTGGTCCTGACGGGAGCTGCAGTAGAGATCCTGGTTCATGAAGGCTGACTCAGGCTCGTGCAGCACAGGAGTCAGGTCCAGTTTGTGGGCCTTCCAGTGTTCGGCGGCTTGAGTGGTATCGAGCGCGGCGACCTGGCCCACCATCTCGTTGACGGTGCGGAAGCCTAACTGCGCCATCAGCTCCCGGACTTCTTCGGCGATGAACATAAAGAAGTTCTCGACGAATTCCGGCTTAGCGTTGAACCGCTGGCGCAACACCGGGTTCTGGGTGGCCACACCGACCGGGCAGGTGTCGAGGTGGCAGACCCTCATCATGACACAGCCGGCGACGACCAGTGGCGCAGTGGCGAAACCGAACTCCTCGGCGCCCAGCAGCGCGGCCACCACAACGTCGCGCCCGGTCTTGAGCTGGCCGTCCACCTGAACAACGATCCGGTCGCGAAGTCCGTTGAGCAGCAATGTCTGCTGTGTCTCGGCGAGACCGAGCTCCCACGGCGCACCGGCATGCTTCTGCGACGTGAGCGGGGTGGCGCCTGTGCCACCGTCGTGGCCAGAGATCAGCACCACGTCTGCGTGGGCCTTGGACACTCCTGCCGCGACCGTACCGACACCGTTCTCGCTCACCAGCTTCACATGCACCCGCGCCTGCGGATTCGCGTCC
>DAOUYK010000200.1 GCA_030666145.1 Mycolicibacterium sp.
GGGCGCTTCGACTAACAAGTGCTTCTAGTGATGGTGATGGCCGTGGCCTTGGTCCTCATCTTCGTCCTCGGCCGGCTTGTCAACGACCGCAGTGTCGGTGATCGACACCGCTACCAACACCGCTACCAACACCGTGACCAAAACCATCGCCGTCGGCACCGACCCGGGCGCGGTGGCGCTCAGCCCGGACGGCACCCACGCCTACGTCACCAACTTCGAGAACGGCACGGTGCCGGTGATCGACTACGCCCCGTCGCCCGCCACGTGATCGCCCACAATCGTCTATAACGGCTGGAAGGTTCCCGGCGAGAAGGCTCAGGTCGTGTTGATGGATGGGCAGATCTTCACGAGTAATCGCTGTGGGACGTCCAGTGTGCTCGACTACCGCCGAGCTAGTCGATCCCTGGAGAGGGGATCGGTGAAGACACTTGCGTGGGTTGTCTGGACGACGCTATGCAAGCGGACAACACCAGACACCTACCCACCAACCGAGCCGTCCGCAAACCAGTGGCCTACTGGACAACCCCGCCCAGCCCTTGGCGGCTCGAAAGAGAAAGAGGAGAACAATGACCAGTAAGAAGACCCCAGCGAACAGTGCCAGAATGTCGGGCACTAACTCCGCTAAGGCAGACTCGAAGTCTGCCCGAGCCAAGTCGGCGAGACAGCGGTGACACCAATGCACCGGGTTACCTGTTGCGGAGGGTTACGGGTAAATCTGTAACCCGTACAGAAGGTCGGACCCGCAGTACCGCCCGGTCTAAGGGGAAAGCCAGGCCTTCCCCCTGCCCCTGTGCGTGCGCCCGTGCGAGGGCGTACCCGTGTGTGCACTGGTGTCCTCACTGGTGTGCCAGCGCACTAAGCACGCAGCACAACTGCGTGCGACTGCACACCTGCTGGTGTGCTCCTACTAGGTACTGCCTACCTGCTCTGTGCTGTGCAGCAGGTACACCCTGCTGCTGTCTGTGCTGGTAGTGCAGCGTGCCCTACGCGTGTGCTCCCCGGAGAGCACACACTCTGGTGTGTGTGTCTGCTGCTGCACGTGCGTGGTTCGTGGCGCACGAGGGTGGTGGCCACCATGCGCATGGTGGTCCCGGGTTCAAGTCCGGGTCACCCCACTTCAGAGGGCATTTTTGAGGATCATTCTCTTTGAGTCACCGGTTAAGGGCATGAAACTGGGGATGCTTCAAAACGACTATGGGGTACGATCGCGATTCGTTCGGGTTGGTGGTCCGCGTCCCGGAAGCTGGTCGCGGAGGAGCTCGCAACCAAGGAGGCGCACGATGGCCGATCCGGAACGCGAGCGTATCGGAAAGGCGCTGATCGTGGGCGCGGGGATCGGTGGACTGACCGCGGCCGTCGGTCTGCATCGCCGGGATGTGCCGGTCGAGGTTTACGAAAAGTACCCCAGCGCGCAGAAGCACACCACAGGCTTTACTCTCTGGTCGTACGCGCTCGGTCGCCTCGCGGAGCTCGGCGTGGGCCCGGACGAGATGGACCACGTCGGAAGTCCGGTCGAGATCACCGAGATCCGCAACCAAGAGGGGCGAGAGATCTCGAGGATGCCGGTGGGAGAGGTCTCGCGAAAGCTCGGGCACGAGAGCTTCGAGATTCGTCGGCCCCGCCTGCTCCAGGTTTTGGAGTCGCGCCTCCCCGCGGGGACGGTTCGACGCGGCATGGAGTGTGTGGCGGTCGAATCGTCGGCTAACGGAGCCTCGATCGAGCTTGCCGATGGCTCGCGCGCCTCCGGCGACCTGGTCATTGGAGCCGACGGCATCCACTCGACGGTGCGGGATTTCGTCGCAGGGCCGACCGAGCTCCGAGACTCAGGTTACCGCGGGTGCTCTGCGGTCGCGACGTTCTCGGACCAGTTGCTGCCGCCGCGGACCCACGTCGACGTCTGGGGGCGCGGCGGCAAGGCGGGTGTCGCCGACGTGGGAGAGGGGCGTGCGCGCTGGTACCTCACGTGGAAGGCGAAGCTCGATTCCAATCGGCAGACGCGCGAGCAACTCGTGGCGTCGTACTCATCCTGGGACCCGCTCATTCGACGGGTGATCGAGGCCACCAAGGAAAGCGACATCGTGCACCACGAATTTTTCGACATCGCTCCGATCCGCACGTGGCGTCGGGGCCGCGTCGTCCTGGTCGGCGACGCGGCACACGCCACGACCCCGTTCGCGGCGATGGGCGCGAACATGACGATCGAAGATACCTCCGTTTTGATGAAGGAGCTCGACGAGGCGGGGCGGATCGAGTCGGCCCTCGAGAGCTTCGAGGCTGTGCGGAAGAAACGCACCGAAGACGTGGTGGCGAAGGGACGGACGATGGCGCGGCTGACCCAGCTCCACAGTTCGTTTGCCGCTTGGCTCCGCGACCAGGCCTTTCGGCACATGCCCGTTGCAGAGACCGAGCGGGTGACCCGGGAGATGGCGAGCGGAGGCTAGGAGGGCGGAGGACGCCGCGGGTGCCGGCGCTTTCGCTCGCAGGTCGTCCCGGCGCGGTAAAGCCCCTCCGCAAGTGCTTCACCGAGCGCGCCATCGTGATCGACCTCGCGGCGATGGGTGGTCGCCCCCTGTGCTCGCGGGTTCCCGGCCAACACCGCCTTGCGGATGCTGCCGCCCAAGAGCACGGACATCACAGCGTGGCCCGATTCGTGCACAGCGACTTCTGCCCGGCGTCGATACTGCTCGGGGGTGAATGTTGGGGCTCTCGATGGCGCCCCGGGTAGCTCCCTTGCTCGTCGTCGCTGTGAGGGTTGGCGTCGGGACTGTGCGTGGTCCGTAACCAAACCGCTTTGTCCCGACCTCAACCCATTGAGGAACCGGCGGGCTTTGTGCGCTACCCAAAGAGTAGGAGAGCCCCAGCCCCGCCGGGGTCATTAGGCCGTAGTCACCAGGGTCGCAATCATGGGGTCGGGACCACGATCTCCACCGCGCCGCGCCTTTGAAGCTGAGCCGCTGGCCATCGATCCCTCTAGATCGATGGTCGACCATGGGTTAGAGCCCGAAATCGGGGCACGGCCCCGATTCGGTGTTTGCATCGTTGCAGCTCAGAGGCTTGTTTTTCTCGGAGCTTTTCAACACCAAAACGCTCTGAACTGCGGTTATAGAAATCGGTTGGAAATCCCGGGTAGGGTACCCCAGAGGTGCTGCCAAGCCCTTACAGAGCCATGCGGAGCCTCCCGCGGATCGCCTCATGAACCGCCCGAGCTCGCCCGGGCCGCGAAGTATTCAAGCGGTGTGGGTGTTCGCGCGAAGCGGCTCGCGCCGTCGCGCTTCGAGGCCGAGACCATGGCGGCACGCCTCACCGCCAAGTGAAGTGTCCGTGGCAACGGGGCTACAGGGCCTCTCCGTAAGAACGTGGTTCTCGTCCAAAGCTTGACGATGTCAGCTGAGAGGCACTAGCCGTTAGTGGTGATGGCCGTGGCCGTGGTCGTCCTCTTCGTCGTCAGGGCTTACTTGCTCGACAATCGCAGTCTCGGTGGACAAGATCATCCGCGCCACCGACGCCGCGTTGAGCAACGCTGATCGGGTGACTTTCACCGGGTCGATGACGCCGTCGGCGATGAGGTCGCCGTAGACCAGGGTGGCGGCGTTGAAGCCGTGCCCGACCGGCAGCTCTGAGACCTTGTTCACCACGACCGAACCGTCCACACCGGCGTTGGTAGCGATCCAGAACAGCGGCAAGGACAATGCCGAAGAGAACACGTCGACCCCAAGAGCTTCGTCGCCGGCGAGTGACTCGCGCAGCTTCGCCAAGCCGGGACGGGCCTGCACCAACGCGGCACCACCGCCCACGATGGTGCCCTCCTCGACGGCAGCCTTGGCTGCCGAAACGGCGTCCTCAACGGCTTCCTTGCGCTTCTTCAGGTCAGTCTCGGTGGCTGCACCAACCTTGATGACAGCGACTCCGCCGGCCAACTTGGCCAGCCGTTCCTCGAGCTTCTCGCGGTCCCAGTCCGAATCGCTCACCTCGATCTCGGCTCGCAGCTGGGCGGCGCGGCCTTCGATGGCGTCTTTAGCGCCACCGCCGTCCACGATGACCGTGCTGTCCTTGTCGACCACGACACGGCGGGCCGTGCCCAGGACCTCTAGGCCGGCCTCACGTAGCACCAGTCCCACGTCCGGGTTGACGACCTGGCCGCCGGTCACGACCGCCAAATCGTCGAGGAAGGCCTTGCGGCGATCACCGAAGAAGGGCGCCTTGACCGCGACGGCCTTCAGCGTCTTGCGGATCGCGTTGACGACGAGCGTCGACAATGCCTCACCTTCAACGTCCTCGGCCACGATGAGCAGCGGCTTGCCACTCTCGGCCACCTTCTCAATCAGTGGCAGCAGGTCCGGCAGGGAGCTGATTTTCTCTCGGTGCAGTAGCACCAGCGCGTCCTCGAACACTGCCTGCTGAGCGTCGAAGTCGGTAACGAAGTACGCCGAAATATAGCCCTTGTCGAAACCGACGCCGTCGGTGATCTCCAGCTCGGTGGACAGCGTCGAGGACTCTTCGACTGAGACCACCCCGTCGTGGCCGACCTTGGTCATCGCTTCGCCGACCAGCTCACCGACTTCTTCATCGCGAGCTGACACGGTGGCGACCTGAGCGATCGCCTTCTTGTCGGTGACCGGGGTTGCCCCGGCCAGCAGGGCCTCGGACACCGCGTCAGCGGCCTTCGAGATACCCGCTCCAAGGGCTATCGGGTTGGCGCCTGCGGCGACGTTGCGCAGACCGGCCTTGACCATCGCCTGGGCCAGCACGGTGGCGGTAGTGGTGCCGTCGCCGGCTACGTCGTTGGTCTTGGTCGCCACCGACTTCACCAGTTGGGCACCGAGGTTCTCGAATGGATCCTCGAGGTCGATCTCGCGGGCGATGGTCACCCCATCGTTGGTCACTGTCGGCCCGCCGAACGCTTTGGCGAGCACGACATGGCGACCGCGCGGTCCCAGCGTCACCTTCACCGCGTCGGCGAGTTTGTCGACGCCGGCCTCCATGGCGCGGCGCGCGGTTTCGTTGAACTCAATCTGCTTGCTCATAAGTTTCTTTCCCTAAAGACGGGTATGACGTGTACCGCCCCGGACATCACCCGCATGCGGGAACGTCCGGGGCGGAACACGATTCGCTTACTTGGAGACGACAGCCAGCACGTCACGAGCCGACAAGATCAGATACTCCTCGTTGTTGTACTTGATCTCGGTTCCGCCGTACTTGCTGTAGATCACCACGTCGCCCTCCGACACATCCAGAGGAATCCGCTTCTCGCCGTCCTCATCCCAGCGGCCGGGGCCAACTGCGACGACGGTGCCTTCCTGCGGCTTCTCCTTGGCGGTGTCGGGGATGACCAGACCGGAAGCGGTCGTGGTCTCGGCCTCGTTGGCCTGTACGAGGATCTTGTCCTCGAGTGGCTTGATGTTCACGCTCGCCACGATGGAGCCCCTTCACTGATGTTGATGGATGTACTCGGCGGCCGGTGACCGCCCTCGTGTCGTCGTCGCGGGTGCCGACACGTGGTTGGACCGACTGCCACCTAGCACTCTATACCTGCGAGTGCTAGCACTCAAGGCAGGGGTCCGCTGCCTACTTCACACCACCTGCCCCTGGACCACCGGCAGGCCCGGGTCGCTCGCCACATCCAACGGCGATGCGACCGCCCCGGCCGCGATGAGGTGCGCGGCGAAGGACGCGATCATCGCCCCGTTGTCGGTACACAGCCGCGGTCGCGGCACCCGCAACGTCAAGCCCGCCGCCGCGCACCGCTGCGCCGCGAGCTCCCGCAGCCGTGAGTTCGCTGCCACACCGCCGGCTATCAGCAGCGTCGCCACCCCGAGTTCGTCGGCCGCGCGCACCGCCTTCGCAGTGAGCACATCGGCGACGGCCTCCTGGAATCCCGCCGCCACATCGGCCTCGGACGCATCGGGATGGCATTCGACGTAGCGAGCCACGGCGGTCTTCAAGCCGGAGAAACTGAACGAATACGGGGCGTTGCGCGGCCCGGTCATCCCACGGGGAAACATGATCGCGTCGGGGTTGCCCGTGCACGCGAGCTCGTCGAGGGCCCTGCCACCCGGATACCCCAGACCCAGCAGCCGGGCCACCTTGTCATAGGCCTCACCGGCGGCATCGTCGACGGTAGAGCCAAATTCGACGATTGGCTCGCCGAGTGACCGCACGTGCAACAGGTTGGTGTGCCCCCCCGACACCAGCAGACCGATACTCTCGGGCAGCTGGCCGTGATCGAAGACATCGGCGGCCAGGTGCCCACCCAGATGGTTGACCGCGTAGAACGGCACTTGCCACGCCGCCGAATACGCCTTGGCTGCAGCAACTCCGACCAGCAGCGCCCCGGCC
>DAOUYK010000069.1 GCA_030666145.1 Mycolicibacterium sp.
CCGCCGACCGCTGCGGCCACCGCCTCGGCCTTAGCGGCCCCGGAAACCACCAGCCACACCTCCCGTGATCGCCGTACTGCGTTGAGCGTCAGCGTGATTCGGCGTGGCGGCGGCTTGGGGGAGTACGTGACCCCGACCACGAGGCGTTCGGTCTCGCGCACCGCCGCAGTGTCGGGGAACAACGAGTTGATGTGGCCCTCGGCGCCCATGCCCAGTAGGTGCACGTCGAACTCCGGCTCCGGTGCATCCAAGGTGGCGGCCAGCAGCTGGCCGTAGTCCCGAGCGGCCGCCTCGAGGTCGTCACCGAATTCACCATCGTTTGCTGGCATCGCGTGCACGTTCGCTCTTGGGACGTCGACGTGGTCCAGCAACGCCTCGCGCGCCTGCTTGTCGTTGCGCTCGTCGTTGTCTGCAGGAACAAACCGCTCGTCACCCCAGTACAGGTGGACTTTCTCCCAGTCGACCTCGTCGCTACGTTCGCCGACCCGCCTGAGCAGCCCGATCCCGGTGCCGCCGCCGGTGAGCACGATCGTTGCTTGACCGCGCTCGGCGATCGCGTCAGCAATGGCGCCCACCAGGCGGTCGCCGGCCGCGGCAACTAACGCATCCGCGGCGGAATAGGTTTCGACGATCGGAGTCACCGGTAGACGACCTTGTCGAGGCCTTCCAGCGCCTCGTGGTAAATCTCATCGGGATCGAGGCGGCGCAACTCCTCGGCAAGACATTCCCGAACATCGCGGCGCGCCAGCGGCACCAGTGCGACCGGACGCGACGTACGACTCAACGTCGCTGTCAGCCCCTCTTGTGGGCGGCTCAGCGTGACGGTCTCGTTGGCCCGGTGCAGATCGACCTTCAGCGTCCCGACCGTCCGTGTCACGGTTCCGTCGATTCTGCTCGCGAGCCAGCCCGCCAGAATGTCGAGAGCTGGCTCGGCTTGCAAGCCGGAAACCACCGCCGATTCGATCGGCTCATGGGGCGGCTCGTCGATCGCTGAGGCCAGCAGGGCACGCCAGTAAGTGATCCGGCTCCACGCCACATCGGTGTCACCGGCGGCGTAGCCTGGTAGTCGGTCCTTGAGTGCGGCCAGCGGGTCGGGCGCGCGGGTGGCATCGGTGATCCGCCGGACCGCGAGTTTCCCCAACGGATCTTGGGCGGGAACCGCAGGGGCAGTGGTGGGCCACCACGCCACTACCGGAGTGTCGGGCAGCAGGAACGGCAACGCGACGCTATTGGCATGGTCGGCGAGTTCGCCTTGCAACCGCAATACCACGACCTCGCCTGCGCCGGCGTCGGCGCCAACTCGCAGTTCTGCGTCCAGCCGGGACTTCGATGCCCCGCGGTCACCGGTAAGCATGACGATAACCCGGCAGGGGTGCTCACGGCTGGCGAAGTTCGCGGCCTCAATCGCCCCTTCGAGTGTCTGCTCGCTGTCCGGTGCGATTACCAGCGTCAGCACTCGCCCGAGGGCCGGCGCCCCGCTTTCTTCGCGAATACCGTCGATCTTCTTGTTGATCTCGCCGGTTGTCGTGTCTGAAAGCTCGACGATCATTAGGGCCGTCTCCATTCCCGATGCAACCGGTGCACCATCTCTTCGGCAGCCCGCGGGCCCCACGTGCCCGCCTCGTACTGCTGGGGGCCCGCCGTTGCTTCGTCGGTTCGGCCCCAATACTCCAAGACCGGATCCAGTATCTCCCAGGACAATTCGACCTCGGCGTTGACTGGGAACAACGAGGGTTCGCCGAGTAGCACGTCGAGGATCAAGCGTTCGTAGGCCTCGGGGGATTCCTCGGCGAACGCAGAGCCGTAAGAGAAGTCCATATTGACATCGCGGACCTCCATTGCGCTGCCGGGCACCTTGGAGCCGAACCGGGTGGTGATCCCTTCGTCGGGCTGAATCCGCAGCACCAGGGCGTTCTTGCCGAGTTCCTCGGTCGTTGTGCTGTCGAACGGCAGGTGAGGTGCCCGTTTGAACACCAGCGCTACTTCGGTGACCCGTCGGGCCAGGCGCTTTCCGGTGCGCAGTAAGAACGGCACACCCGCCCAGCGGCGGGTGTCGATTTCGAGAGCGATCGCGGCGAACGTCTCTGTGCGTGAGTCTGGGGAAAAGCCCCCTTCCTCGAGCAGGCCGGGTACCTTCTCGCTGCCCTGCCAGCCTGCGGCGTACTGGCCGCGCGCGGTAGTCAGGTTTAACGGCTGCATCGGGCGAGTCGCCGAAAGCACCTTGATCTTTTCGGCCTGCAATTCGTGGGGGTTGAACGCGACGGGCTCTTCCATCGCGGTCAGGGCCAACAGCTGGATCAGATGGTTCTGGATGACGTCGCGCGCGGCACCGATGCCGTCGTAATAGCCTGCCCTGCCGCCTAACCCGATGTCTTCGGCCATCGTGATCTGCACGTGGTCCACGTAGTGCGCGTTCCAGATGGGTTCGTAGAGTTCGTTGGCGAACCGTAGGGCCAGAATATTCTGCACGGTTTCCTTGCCGAGGTAATGGTCGATGCGGAACACCGAATCCTCGGGAAACACACTATTGACCACCTTGTTGAGCTCGCGTGCGCTGTCCAGGTCGTGCCCGAAGGGCTTCTCGATGACAACTCGGCTCCAGCGACCTTTCTGCTGGCTGGCCAAACCCGACTTATGCAGCTGTTCGCAGACCACGGGGAAGGCCTTCGGTGGAATCGACAGATAGAACGCATGGTTACCGCCGGTGCCGCGTTCGGCGTCCAGCTTCTCCAGCGTCTCCGCCAACCGACCGAAGGCCTCGTCATCGTCGAATGTTCCCTGGACGAATCGGATTCCCTCGGTAAGTTTGTCCCACACTTCCTGGCGGAACGGAGTCCGGGCGTGCTGCTTCACGGCCTCGTAGACGACCTGGCCGAAGTCCTCGTCTGCCCAGTCCCGGCGCGCGAAACCGACGAGCGCGAATGTCGGTGGTAGCAGTCCCCGGTTGGCCAGGTCGTAGATCGCCGGCATCAGCTTCTTGCGGGCCAGGTCGCCCGTCACGCCGAAGATCACCACGCTGCACGGCCCGGCGATTCGGGGCATGCGTTTGTCGCGCTTGTCCCGCAACGGGTTACACCATAAGTCGGTCATTGCTCGCCGATCATCCTTTGGTGCTGTCGAGTTGGATCTGGGTGGCATCCAGCAGCTCTTGCCAGGACTTTTCAAATTTCTAAACACCTTCGTCTTCGAGCACCTCGAACACGTCGGCCAGGTCGATGCTGATCGCGGAGAGCTGGTCGAAAACCTCCTGGGACTCGGTACCGCGTCCACGGATGGTGTCTCCGGTGATGACGCCGTGGTCGGCGACGGCGTCCATGGTTTTCTCCGGCATGGTGTTGACGGTGTCGGGGGCGACGAGTTCAGTGACGTAGAGGGCGTCGGAGTAGTCCGGGTTCTTGACCCCGGTCGACGCCCACAGTGGGCGCTGGACGCGGGCCCCCGCGGACTTCAGCGCACCGAATCGATCGCCGCCGAGGAAGACCTTTTCGTATGCCGCGTAGGCGAGCCGCGCGTTGGCGACTCCGGCCTTGCCGCGCAGCGACAATGCCTCCGGGCTGCCGATGTTCTCCAGCCGGTTGTCGATCTCGGTGTCCACCCGGGAGACGAAGAACGATGCGACCGAGTGGATTCGGGCCAGATCGTGACCGGCCGCCGTAGCGGCTTCCAGCCCAGCGAGGTAGGCGTCCATCACCGCGCAATGCCGTTCCACGGAGAAGATCAGCGTCACGTTTACCGAGATGCCCTCGGCGATCACGGCGGTGATCGCCGGCAGGCCTGCCAGCGTGGCGGGGATTTTGATCAACAGGTTGGGCCGATCGACAATCTTCCATAGCTCGATGGCCTGCAGGATCGTCTTGTCGGTTTCATGGGCGAGACGGGGATCGACTTCGATGGAGACCCGGCCGTCCACTCCGCCGGAGACTTCGTACTGCTTGGCCAGTACGTCGCAGGCGTTACGCACGTCGTCGGTGGTGACGGCGCGGATCGTCGCGTCGACGTCGGCACCGCGTGCGGCGAGTTCTTTGACCTGGTCGTCGTAGGCTGTGCCCTTGGACAGGGCTGCCTGGAAGATCGAGGGGTTGGTCGTCACGCCGACTACGGACTTGGTGTCGATGAGCTGCTGTAGGTTTCTGGTCTGCAGCCGCTCCCGGGATAGGTCGTCGAGCCACACCGACACGCCCGCACGGGACAGTGCGGCCAGGTTCGCGTTCTGGGTCATTTCAATTTTCCTCAGCTTCCCGTTGGCTCTAGTTAGCTATCGATCGTTGCGCGGCGGCCACCACTGCCTCGGGGGTGAAGCCAAACTCGCGGAACAACGTTTTGGCGTCGGCAGATGCGCCGTAGTGCTCGATTGAAATGATCTCGCCCCTGTCGCCGGCGAGCTTGTGCCAGCACGCCGCGATGCCCGCCTCGACGACGACACGGGCGGACACACTGGGCGGCAACACCGATTCGCGGTATTCCTTGGGCTGGGAATCGAACCACTCGACGCACGGCATCGACACCACGTAGGCGTTGATGTCCTTGTCCGCCAACATTTTCCTCGCTTCGACCGCCAGCTGCAGTTCCGAGCCGGTGGCGATCAGGATGACGTCGGCGTCGTCGGCCGGTTTACCTCCTCCGAGTACATAACCGCCCTTGGCGACCCCCTGGTCGTCCGTGCCCTCAAGCACTGGAATCCCCTGGCGGGTCAGAATGAATCCCACCGGCCCGCTGCCGTTGCCGCGGGCGATGATGCTGCGCCAGGCATGGGCGGTCTCGTTGGGGTCACCGGGGCGTACCACCGACAGATTTGGGATCGCCCGCAGGGCGGCGAGATGCTCGATCGGCTGGTGGGTGGGCCCGTCCTCGCCCAGGCCGATCGAGTCGTGGGTCCAGATGTAGATGGTGTCGATGTCCATCAGCGACGCCAGTCGCACCGCGGGGCGCATGTAGTCGGAGAACTGCATGAACGTGCCGCCGAAGGCGCGGGTCGGCCCGTGTAGCACGATGCCGGACAGGATCGCGCCCATCGCGTGCTCGCGGATGCCGAAATGCAGCACGCGTCCGTACCAGTCGGCGGTGAAGTCATCAGTGGAAATTGATGGCGGCCCGAACGACTTCACGCCCTTGATGGTGGTGTTGTTGCTACCCGCGAGGTCGGCCGAGCCGCCCCACAGCTCGGGCAGCTTAGGCGCCACGTCGTTGAGCACCTGACCGAACGCCGCCCGCGTCGCCGTCGGCTTGGAGCCGGGCTCCCAGTGGGTCACGTCAGCGTCCCAGCCCTCGGGCAGCTGCCGTGCCAACAGTCGGTCCAGCAATTTCTTGCGCTCGGGCTCGCGCTCGGCCCAGGCATCAAAACCCTGCAGCCACGCCCGGTAGGTTTCCTTGACGCGGTCGACCAGCTCGCGGGTGTGGGCGATGACCCCGTCCCGGACCTCGAAGTTCTGGTCGGGGTCAAAACCTAGAACCTTCTTGGTGGCCGCCACCTCCTCGGCGCCCAGCGCCGAGCCGTGCACGCCGCCGGTGTTCATCTTCGTCGGGGCGGGATAACCGATGATGGTGCGCAACGCGATGAAGGACGGCCTGTCGGTGACCGCGCGGGCGGCCTCGATGGCTTCTTCGATCCCCACGATATTTTCGCCGCCCTCGACCTCCTGGACATGCCAGCCGTACGCGCGGTAGCGCGCGGCGACATCTTCGGAAAGCGCGATGTTGGTGTCGTGCTCGATGGAGATCTGATTCTTGTCGTAGAAGACGATCAAGTTATCCAGTTGCTGGGTACCCGCCAGTGACGAAGCCTCGCTGGTGACGCCTTCCTCGATATCCCCGTCGGAGGCGATCACGTAGATGAAGTGATCGAACGGGCTGGTGCTGGGCGCGGCGTCTGGATCGAAGAGCCCCCGCTCGTAGCGGGCCGCCATTGCCATGCCCACTGCCGAAGACAAGCCCTGGCCCAGCGGGCCGGTGGTGATCTCCACGCCCTTGGTGTGGCCGAACTCCGGATGCCCGGGAGTCTTGGAGCCCCAGGTCCGCAGCGCTTCGATGTCGGACAACTCCAAGCCGAACCCGCCGAGGTAGAGCTGGATGTACAGCGTCAGGCTGGAATGTCCGCACGACAGCACGAAGCGGTCCCGGCCCAGCCAGTGCACATCGGAGGGGTTGTGACGCATCTGCCGCTGAAACAGCGTGTATGCCAGCGGAGCCAGGCTCATTGCGGTGCCGGGGTGCCCGTTGCCGACCTTCTGCACCGCGTCGGCGGCCAGCACGCGGGCGGTGTCGACGGCCGCCGAGTCCAGCTCAGTCCAATCGTCGGGATGGTTTGGTCGGGTCAATGAGGTGATCTCTTCGAGTGTGGTCACGCAGGCGCACTCCCTTGACTAGGCGGGGCTCGACACTTCCCGCAGCATTCCGCACAGACCACCATAACGGGGGATGGCCAGCGGTTGGGAGAGCGCCAAGCAAGTCGACCCTGCAATTATCAAGAATGGACCACCGCGGTCTACCATCCTGTTAAGTAGAAGCCCCGGGGCGTCCATGTGGTTGAGGAGCTGGTTGCGTGATAACTCGCGATGGCCACCTCGTGAGTGAGTCCGCCGATACGGCAGCCGAAACCTTGCACGGAATTCGCAGCACGCTTCTCGGCTACCTCTCCTTGACGAAGCCACGCGTCGTCGAGTTGCTTCTGGTCACGACGATCCCAGCGATGCTGCTCGCCGATCGCGGCACCGTCGACCCGTTGCTGATCCTCAACACGTTGTTCGGTGGTTTGCTGGCCGCCGCTGGCGCCAACACGCTGAACTGTGTCGCCGACGCCGACATCGACAAGATGATGAAGCGCACCCAGCGCAGACCGCTGGCTCGCGCGACGGTGCCCCGCGGCCACGCGCTGGTATTCGGCCTGGCGTTGTCGGTGGGCTCATTCTTCTGGTTGTGGTGGACTACCAACCTGCTCTCGGCGCATCTCGCGGGGGCCACCATCGCGTTCTATGTGCTGGTCTACACGCTGTTGCTCAAACGACGCACTTCGCAGAACGTGGTGTGGGGTGGTGCGGCCGGATGCATGCCGGTGATGATCGGCTGGTCCGCTGTGACGGGAACGATCCAGTGGCCCGCGCTGGTGATGTTCCTCATCATCTTCTTCTGGACACCGCCGCACACTTGGGCGCTGGCCATGCGCTACAAAGAAGACTACAAAGCGGCCGGCGTTCCGATGCTGCCCGCGGTGGCCACCGAGCAGCAGGTCACCAAGCAGATCCTCATCTACACCTGGCTGGCCATCGCGGCCACGTTGGCGCTCGCCCTGACGACCGGCTGGCTGTATGCGGCCGTGGCAATTCTGGCCGGCACCTGGTTCCTGGTGATGGCTCACCAGTTGCACTCCGGTATCCGGCGGGGTGAGCCGGTCAAACCGCTGAGGCTTTTCCTGCAGTCCAACAACTACCTGGCCGTGGTCTTCTGCGCGCTGGCAGTGGATTCGGCGCTGGCGCTGCCCACGCTCCTCACCGTCTGAGCCCGCTCACCGAAGCTCAGGGAATTAACACCACCGAGCCGACGGTCTTGCGGCCCTGCAGATCGTGGTGGGCCTGCTCGGCGGCGCGTAATTCGTAACGGTTGCTGACGGTCACAGTCAGCGTGCCGTCGGCGATCGCGGTGAGCAACTCACCTGCGCGCCAGGAGAATTCATCGGGCGTGCGAGTGTAGTGCGCCAGGGTTGGCCGGGTCAGAAATGCTGACCCGGCGGCGTTGAGCCGTTGCGGGTCCAGTGGCGGGACCGGGCCGCTGGCTGCGCCGAACAACGCGAGTGTGCCCCGCACGGCCAGGCTGGCCAGGCTGGCTTCGAACGTCGAGGCTCCTACGCCGTCGTATGCGGCCGCAACCCCCTTGCCGTCGGTCAGCTCACGGATCCGCTCACCGAACTGCGCCGCACCCCCCTCGTCCTTGCTCGGGTAGTCGAGCACCGCCACCGCGCCGGCCCGCCGGGACAGCTCGGCCTTGTCTGGGGTCGACACCGTGGTGATCACCGAGGCCGCAAGACTGGAAGCCCACTGCGTGAGGATCAGCCCGACACCGCCCGCTCCTGCATGCACCAGCACCGTGTCGCGCTGCTGTACCGGATAGGTCGACTTGACCAGATAGTGCGCCGTCATCCCTTTCAACAGTGCCGAGGCCGCCACCTCCGCGGTCACCCCGTCGGGCACATAAGCAACAAAATCAGCGGGGGCCAGACAGTATTCGGCGTAGGCGCCCAGCGACTGCGCGGTCACCACCCGGTCGCCCGCTGTCAGTGCCGCGACTTCCTCGCCGACGGCCTCGATGGTTCCGCACACCTCGGTACCGACGACGAACGGTACGTCGCGCGGGTAGAGACCTGAGCGAAAGTAGGTATCGATGAAGTTCACTCCGACCGCTTCGGCCCGGATCAGCACCTGACCGGGGCCGGGGGTGGGCTGCGGCTTCTCGACGTAGGAAAGGACCTCGGGACCGCCGGTCTCGGCGACTTCAATGGCGTACATAGCGCCATCATGCCCGCTGGGCAGCATCGTTCCACTCGGTAATGTCAGTCCAGCCATGAAACTCGCCCGTCCAGAGGTCTTCCATCCCCGGATCGTCCTCGCCGGTTGCCCCTCGCTGCCTCACGGTGACGGTGACGACGCCGGTCTGGTGCAGGCGTTGCGCGGGCGCGGCATGCACGCTCGCTGGTTGTCCTGGGACGACCCGGCCGCCCTGAAGGCCGACCTGGTGATTCTGCGGGCGACGCGGGATTGCATCGACCGACTCGACGAGTTCCTGGCCTGGACCGAGCAGGTACCTCGGCTGCTGAACTCGCCGCGGACCATCGCGTGGAACACCGACAAGCGGTACCTGGGCGACATGGCCGCCGCCGGTGTGCCCACCGTTCCCAGCGAGTTCTTCGTGCCGGGGGAGCGGGTGCGTGTTCCCGCCGGTGAAGTCGTCGTCCAACCGGCGGTGGGCGCGGGCTCGGTTGGCGCGCTGCGGTTCTCCGAGGCGCCGAAGGCCGCAGCGTACGCTGCGGCACTGCAGGCGCGCGGTCAGACCGTCCTCGTACGACCCTATGATCGGCGGGTACTCGACGGCGAAACCGCGCTGGTGTTCATCCGCGGCGAGCAGTCCCACGCGTTCACCAAAGGCCCGCCGTCGCCGCCACCTGGCAGGCCGCTGGCGCTCGACGCGCCAGGGTCCTACGCCGAGGCGTCACTCCAGCCTGCCGAACCGGACTTCGAACTCTGGGACGTCGGCCACGCGGCACTTGCCGCCGCGGTCGCTCATCTCGATATCAGGACGGCCGACCTGCTCTACGCCCGCGTCGACGTGCTCGGCAGTGTCGAGGCGCCCAGTCTGGTGGAACTGGAACTCGTGGAACCGTCTCTTGGCTGGCGGCAGCTCGACGAGACCGCACGTGGGCGTCAGCAGCGCCGGTTCGCCATCGGAGTTCAGTCAGCGCTGCAGGAGTTCGGGCTCGGCCCGTTCTCTCATCGAGGCCCTCCGCTCTCTCATGGAGGCCCATAGGGCCGCGGTAGCTGCTGTGCAGGCGGCCGCGCCTGCCACGTGCACGACCACCAACGCCGCGGGCACGCCGGTGAAGAACTGGATCGTCCCGAGCCCACCCTGGGCCGCCACCAACGTCACCACTGCACCCAGGCGGGTCAGCACTACCCTGGGTGCGCGCACGGCCAGGAGCGCGAACCCAAGGCCGACCAGCAGCGATAAATACGCCACCAGCAACGACGAGTGCATGTGCACCAAGGAGGTGATCTCCACCTGCAGGCGGGGTACGGGCTCCTCTACGCCCTTGTCGCCGGCATGAGGACCCGCAGCGGTCACCAGAGTGCCCGTCACCAGCACCGCAGATAGCGCGAGAGCGCTGAGAAAGGTTAGCTGGCGAAGGGGCTTCGGAACGCGCGGTATGACGACCACGGCCCCGTCGTTTCCATCGGGTTCGCCGACTTTGACGTAAAGCAGCACTGCCACCCAGACCATCGTCATCGACGCCAAGAGATGGATGGCCACCGTCCACCACAGCAACCCGGTCAACACGGTGATGCCGCCCATCACGGCCTGCGCGACCGTCGATGCCGGCATCAACCATGCATAGATCAGCACCTCACGCCGGCGTCGGGCGCGCGTGACGGCGATAACCATGGCCGCGGCGGTGAGCACGACGAGGAATGTCAGCAGCCGGTTGCCGAACTCGACGGCCTGATGAATCAGCTGCACTTCGGCGACGGGCACCGGTGTAAAGCTGCCGGGAAAGCATTGCGGCCAGGTGGGGCAACCCAGTCCGGACGCGGTGACACGGACGATCGCCCCGGTGACCGCGATGCCGCCCTGGGTCAATATCACGGCCGCGGCGATGATGCGCTGAACGCGCAGGCTAGGCTCGGGAAACAGGTCGACCAGCCCGTAGAAGAGCCTGGGCAAGAGTCGTCCGGCGGGCACGCTCTGATGGTAGAGGCTCGTTACCTCGGTCAGCCCGTTGCCTCGGCCAGCCCGTCTGCCCAGCAGTGAGGGACGCGATGGAGCACCGCCACGAAACAATGCGCCTGAACGAGAACGCTGAAGAAATTCTCGGCTCCCGCTGCGGGCCCCGCCGGTCGCGCGCATACTTAACCAATGGTCGGCGCGCCACGCAATGGCAGGGGACCGAGCCGCGTGTTCGTACGGTGGCGATTACCACCCGACGAGGGCCCCGTGACCAGGCCTAACACAGGGACTGTGATGTCCATCACATGATAGAATCCGGCATGGCCAAGCCCCCACGCCCGCGGATGCGCTTTCCCGAAACCACCACCAAGTGGATGTCGCGATTCAACACCTGGGTATTCAAAGCCACCGGCGGCCGCCTCGGATCCAAGTGGCGCGGCGGGTCCAACGGCTTCAGCGCTCCCCCACCAGTCGGGATCCTGACGACTATCGGCCGCAAGTCCGGCAAAGCCCGGGACAGCCCGCTGGTGTTCCTGCGTGAGGGCGGCCGCGTAATCCTGGTCGCCTCAAAGGCCGGCCGCGCCACCAACCCCATGTGGTACCTGAACATTCAGGCCAATCCCCGGGCCTCGTTTCAGATCAAGAACGAAACGCTGCAGCTGATCGCACGCGACGCGACAGACGATGAACGAGCGCAGTACTGGCCCAGGCTTGATGGCATAAATCCGGATTTCGCCAACTACCGGTCCTATACCGACCGCAAGATCCCGATTCTCATCTGCGATCCAGCCTGAGCGAGCACCGTTCCTCGATGTGGCGCCCTAGCGGGGGTGCCCCCAGGTGCGGGTGCTCTGAGATCAGGCGCCGTATACGGGTATCGGCGTGCGCGCCTTGGCCAGCAGGGCAGGTAGGCAGTACCCAGTAGTAGTAGTAGTACGCAGTGTCAGTACTTGCTTCGCACTCGCTTCGCACTCAGCGCAACAGCGCTGCACACAGGCATGGGTACACGTGCACAGGGCATGGGACACGCAGCACACCCCAGGGGGAGGACCCCCAGGGGGCTTCTTAGACCGAGCGGTATAGCCAGAACGACCCTGAGTACGGGTTACTGATTCGATAAATGTCGAAAAAATAGATACCTTGTGGATGCTTATGCACGAGCCTGTCCGACAGGTGCCCCTCACGGCACCTGCCAGGCATGCCCTCTAGGTGTCGATCTTCCGCGCATGGTGTGACCGGCACACCGGGATGTAGTCCGACGGGTCCACAGACCACGTCATGTGCTGATAGTTGCCGTTACCGCACCAGGCCAGACCGGCGTAGTGGTTAGCGGGGTCGCCGTATCCGGCGAACGCCCAGTCGCGCGCCGGGACGTCGCAGCCATCCTGTACGCACATGTACCCGCTGGCCGGGCCGTGGATGGCCTTTACTCGACCGTGCGCGCCTCCTCGACCGCTCCAACGGGGAGATGCCGTTCGAGGTTGGCGCGGCTTTCGCGTGGCTAACGCAGCAGTTCAATATGTCTGAGACCGAAGCCATGCGTCTCATCGAAAGCGTCGGGGAGCCGTACTGGTCAGCCAGGGAAGGGAGATTCCAGGTCGAATGTCATGGTCAGCGGCGTGAATCCACCGCAATACCGACGCCCCAACGGCCGCCCCCGCTGGTTGCCGTTGACTATGACCAGCTTTTCATTGAGAACCTAGAGGCCGATGCTGCCGTGCTCGGGGTCGATGACGCAATCGCCTTCGACGCGGATGGGCACGTCGCAGATCCGACACACGTGATCGGGGCGGCCCAAGCGGTGTGCATGGAGTTGATGGCGGGCGTGCCACTGGTGGAAATCGTCCGTCGTCTTGTCGAGGGCGCGACCACCCGGGTCACCCACATGCAGGCGCAGATGTTTGCGCACACCGCGATGGTGACCTACCCGAACTGCCCGTGAGGAGTTAGATCATGCAAGGGAAGCGCATAATGCATTGAGCCACAACCGATTAGGTGTGGCGGGTTCCCACGGCAGCATGAATAAACCCCACACAGAAATGTGTGAGGTCGGTATGTCCTGCCCGGGGCCGTCTAGGTGGGCAACCACCCAGCCGTCGTCGCCGTCCTCGGTGCTGCGGCATTAGCCCTCATACTCACCACCGGCGTCATCGCCGGGGTGTATTAAGAGATCAGCCGAAAGGAACCCCAGAGATGAGCCACATCACCAAGGCAGCCGCCGCTCTCGCCCTGTTCGCCCCGCTTGCGACAGTGTTCGCGGCCACCGAGCCGGCTCCATCGGGCGCTCCGCCGGGTTGGTATCCCGATCCATCCG
>DAOUYK010000183.1 GCA_030666145.1 Mycolicibacterium sp.
GACGTGGGCTGGCAGAGCGAACGAACGGTGGAAGGAGCCGTACCGCACCTCGGAGATCGTGCGGAGCCCGCCTTCCTCGGAGTTCTCTTCTACGCGCTCGTCACGGCGCTCTCCGCGGAGAACGAGCCGGCCTTTGTCCACCTCGACGTTGACATCCTTCTCGGCGTCCACGCCGGGAAGGTCCACCCGAATCACCGCATCGTCCCCGTCCCTTACGACCTCGACCGCGGGTTGGATGCCCAACTTGTGGTCTGTTGCCCAATCGTTGGCGGTGGCTGGGCCGAAGAAGTTGCGTACCCACCGGTCGGTGTTCCACGTGGGCTGGGTCCACAGGGTCACATTGCTCATGCCTTGCCTCCATACTTGCCGTCGACCGGTTCGATACCGGTACTTCCGCCTAGTAGAACTTGCGTTGACCACGCTCATGTTCCTTCCAGTGTGTTCGCTGTGAGAAAACTGACTCACAGTTCCAGTCCTTCACAGGTGAGGACACCGTGATGGGCGCTTCACATGGGGCGACACGGAGGCAATATCGGCTACCTAGCCTGGTTCCATGCCAAATTTTCACGTAGTGGTCGTCGGCCACGGCATGGTCGGTCATCGATTCGTCGAGGCCCTACGGTCGCGAGATGCCGATGGCGACTGGAAAGTGACCGTCCTCGCGGAGGAGGCTGACGCCGCCTACGACCGCGTCGGCCTCACCGGGTACACCGAACATTGGGACCGTGCCAAGCTGGCGTTGCCCGGTAACGACTATCTTGGCGATTCCCTGGTCGACGTGCGGCTGGGAAGTCGAGTCACCGCACTCGACCCGAAGACCAAGTCCCTGACGACCTGCGACGGGGCGCGAATCGACTACGACGCGCTGGTACTGGCGACAGGCTCGTCCGCCTTCGTTCCGCCGGTGCCCGGACGTGATCTGTCGACCTGTCACGTCTACCGCACCCTCGATGACCTGGACGCGATTCGCGCCGACGCTGAGTGCGCCGGCCAAGCCGGTCGGGCGCCGGTGGGGGTCGTGATCGGTGGCGGCCTGCTTGGACTGGAGGCGGCGAACGCGCTGCGCGCTTTCGGCCTGCACCCTCACGTCGTCGAGATGGCGCCTCAGCTGATGGCCCAGCAGCTCGACGAAGCGGGCGGTGCACTGCTGGCCAGAATGGTCACCGAGTTGGGCATCACGGTGCATACGGACGTCGGGACCGAGTCAATTCAGCCGGCACAGCGCCGTCGGCCTGTCCGGCGGTCCGCTGAGGATGACTCCCTACGGGTGACGCTAAGCGACGGAGAGTTCATCGATGCCGGTCTTGTTGTCTTCGCCGCCGGTGTGCGGCCCCGCGACGAGCTGGCCCGCGACGCTGGACTCAAGATTGCCGACCGAGGTGGCGTATTTACCGACCTAACGTGTGTCACCAGCGACCCGAGCATCTATGCGATCGGAGAGGTCGCCGCCATCGAGGGCCGGTGTTACGGCCTCGTGGGCCCTGGATACACCAGCGCGGAAGTGGTGGCGGATCAGCTGTTGGGTGGTGCCGCAGAGTTCCCCGGGGCCGATATGTCGACCAAACTCAAGCTCCTCGGTGTGGACGTCGCCAGTTTCGGCGACGCAAAGGGCGTCACACCGCACTGCCTTGACGTGGTGGTCAACGACGCCGTCAATAAGACCTACGCCAAACTGGTGCTCTCCGATGACGCCAAGACATTGCTCGGCGGTGTCCTCGTCGGAGATGCGACAGCCTACGGGGTGTTGCGTCCGATGGTCGGGGAGCAGCTGCCGGGTGATCCACTGGCCCTAATCTCCCCGGCCGGAGCCGACGGCGGCACAACTCAACTGGGATTGGGCGCGCTGCCCGCCGCCGCGCAGATCTGCTCCTGCAACAACGTCACCAAGGGCGAGCTGATCGAGGCGATCGGGTCCGGCTGCTGCGATGTCCCCGAACTGAAGAAGTGCACGCAGGCCGGCACTTCGTGCGGCTCCTGTGTGCCGCTGCTCAAGCAGCTGCTGGAAGCCGAGGGCGTGGAGCAGTCCACGGCGTTGTGCGAACACTTCACCCAGTCGCGCGCCGAGCTATTCGACATTGTCACCGCCACCGACATCCGCACGTTCTCTGGCCTCATCGAGCGGTTCGGCACCGGAAAGGGGTGCGACCTTTGCAAGCCCGCCGTCGCCTCGATCCTGGCATCGACCGGCTCGGACCACATCCTCGACGGCGAGCAAGCGTCCCTGCAGGACTCCAACGATCATTTTTTGGCCAACATCCAGCGCAACGGCAGCTATTCGGTGGTGCCCCGGGTGCCCGGGGGTGACATCACCCCCGAACATCTCATTCTGATCGGCGAGATCGCCAGGGATTTCGACCTCTACACCAAGATCACCGGCGGGCAGCGCATCGACATGTTCGGCGCGCGCGTCGACCAGCTCCCCGAGATCTGGCGCCGTCTCGTGGAAGGCGGCATGGAGTCCGGTCACGCGTACGGCAAGGCGCTGCGCACGGTGAAGAGCTGCGTCGGCAGTGACTGGTGCCGCTACGGCCAACAGGATTCGGTTCAGATGGCCATCAACCTGGAGCTGCGGTATCGCGGGCTACGAGCCCCGCACAAGATCAAAATGGCGGTGTCCGGGTGCGCCCGTGAGTGCGCTGAGGCGCGCGGCAAAGACGTCGGCGTCATCGCCACCGAGACCGGATGGAACCTCTATGTCGGCGGCAACGGCGGTATGACGCCCAGGCATGCGGAGCTGCTGGCCGGTGACCTCGATGACGAAACCCTGGTGCGCTATATCGATCGGTTTCTGGTGTTCTACGTCCGCACCGCCGACCGTCTGCAACGCACTGCCCCGTGGGTGGAGCAGCGCGGGCTGGAGCACCTGCGCGAGGTCGTGTGCGACGACTCGCTAGGGCTGGCAGCCGAGTTCGAGGCGCAGATCGCCCGGCACGTCGAGAACTACGCGTGTGAGTGGAAGGGCGTGCTGGAGGATCCGGACAAACTGTCGCGATTCGTCTCGTTCGTCAACGCACCTGACGTCGCCGACCCCACGGTGACCTTCGCAAAGAGTTCCGGCCGAAAGGTGCCGACTCCGATCGGTATGCCGACAATAGGGGGGCCTAGGCAATGACTCTGGTCAACGACATCCAGGTCTGGACCACGGCGTGCAGTTATCATCTCTTGCGGCCGGGTCGCGGAGTAGGGGTATTGCTGCCGGATGGATCTCAGGCCGCCTTGTTTCGGCTCGACGACGGAACCCTGCACGCTGTCGGCAACATCGATCCGTTCTCGGGTGCTGCGGTGATGTCGCGCGGCATCGTCGGCGACCGCGCGGGCCGTCCAGCAGTGCAGTCCCCGATCAAAAAACAGACGTTCGCCCTGGACGACGGCACTTGTCTGGACAGCCCCGATGTCTCGCTGCCGGTGTATGCCACGCGGCTCACTCCTGATGGCGAGGTCCAGATCGGGTCGTAGCGTTCCTCGTCGGCTCATAGCCGGCGCTGACTCGAGCCTGCACTCTCTGTCGCGAAATCACCGGCGCCACGAGCTAGCAGGAATGCGCGTTCGCCGAAGTGCGTTCGCCGAAATAGAGGACTTTTGGCCCCATGACTCCGACGGGCGGGCCCCATACCGTTGTCGCCATAACCTACGTGATCGGTAGCGTATGTGTGGATATCGTCGACAAATCCTGCGTGCAGGAGTGCCCCGCAGACTGCATTTACGAGGGCGCCCGGGCGATGTACATCAACCCCAACGAGTGCGTGGATTGCGGCGCATGCAGCCTCGCCTGCCGGGTGGATGCCATCTATTACGAGGCTGACCTGCCTGAAGAGCAGTCCGAGTACCTCCAGGACAATGCCGCTTTCTTCACTTCGCCGCTGCCCGGGCGCGACGAACCGCTCGGCGATCCCGGCGGCGCGGAGCAGCTCGGCCGGGTAGGAGCTGACACCCCGTTGGTGGCCAGTCTGCCGGCGTCATCGATTACGCACCCCTAGGCAATACAACGGGCCTGGCGCTCGACCGTCCGGCGGCGTGGGCGCGCAGAAACCGGCTAGCGATCAAGCGCGCCACGCCGGGATGTGTGCCCAGCGGCTCGGTCACAACGTCGGCCCCACTAGCCCGCAGCCGATCCTGGAACAGTCCGTCGGACAGCAAATACGACGCAACGACGACCCGGCTGCCCCGATGTGGGCGCTGCCAGCGCAACGCCGCGACCGCGTCTGCCACTTTGGGTTCACCGGTGGCGGCGAACGCCAGCTCGACCCGCGACCCGATCGTCGCCGACAGCCATGTCGCCGTCGTATGCAGGTCTCGCATGGCCAACGGGTCCGAGGTGCCCGCGGCAGCGAGGAGCACCGAGTCCTGAGACCGCCAACCGGATTCGATCAGTCGGTCGACCAGCGCCCGGATCAGCTGTGGGTCGGGGCCAAGTGCGCGGGTGATCGTCACATCGCGGTGCCCACTGGACTGCACGTGGGCCGGGATATCTCCGCCGACGTGGAATCCACGGGCCAGGAAGGCGGGCACCAGCACTGTCGGCTGATCCAGCGTCGCGGAGAGCAGCTCGCGGGGCGTCGGGCCGAGGACGTCGACGAACGCGACGTGCACCGGTCGATCCAGTGCGTCTGAAACCTGCGCCGCGAGGTCGCCGATCAGCGATACGCCTCGGTGCTTGCGGGTGCCGTGCGCCACCAGT
The DNA here is from genome assembly GCA_030666145.1 of Mycolicibacterium sp. Lineage (GTDB taxonomy): Bacteria > Actinomycetota > Actinomycetes > Mycobacteriales > Mycobacteriaceae > Mycobacterium. The sequence goes on from DAOUYK010000183.1 coordinate 4,679, forward strand.
ACGAGGTTCACGGCGTGGGCGCCTCGTCCGGATCGTCCAGGGACAGCCGGTAGCCGCGTTTGACCACGGTTGACACCATCTGCTTGTCGCCTAACGCTGCCCGCAGCCGCAGGACTGCTGTTTCGACCGCGTGGGTGTCGGTGCTGGTACCCGGCAGTGCCCCCAGCAGGTCCGCCCGCGACACCACTGCGCCGGGGTGGTGCGCCAGCGCTCGGATCGTCGCCATCGCCGCCGGGGACAATTCCTTGACCTCACCATCGACGAGGACACATGTGCCGCGGATCTCGAGCAGGTGGCCGGCCACTCGGATCGTGCGTGACTGCAACAGGGGCAGTTCGTCGGTGATGTGTCGAGCCAGCGCACCCAACCGCATCCGCTCAGGCGCCGATGTCGGCACCCCCAACCGCACCAGCGGCCGCGCGGTCACCGGGCCCACGCACATCGCGTGCACACCGTTGCGCAGTGCCGAGAGCACCTGGCCGTCGATACCTAGCTCAGCGGCGCGCATGAGGACCGACGCGACGGCAGGCGCCGAGGTGAAACTCACCGCGTCGAACTTCTCCTCGGCGATACCGGCCACCAGCTGGTCGAACTCGCCATTTCGGGGCGGCGGATGTTAGCGGTACATCCGGATCGGTATTACTTCGGCGCCGGCCACGCGTAATTCGTCTAGGAACTCCGGGAACGGATCCCAATCAGCGGTGGCCCCGTGCAACTGCACCGCGATGCGGGCTCCGGAGATACCGCCTTCAACCAGATACTGCAGCACCTCGCGTGAAGACTCCGATTCTGGCGACCACTCCTCGGGAAGGCCGCCGGCGCGCAGTGCACCGGTGGCTTTTGGGCCGCGGGACACGATGCGGGCCCTGCCGAGGGATGCGGTCAACTCGTTGGCCAGGCCCCATCCGTCGGCCGCCGCGAGCCAGCCTCGAAAGCCGATGCCGGTGGTGGCGATGACGATGTCCGGCGGGATGTCGATCAGCGATTGGGTGCGCTGGCGCAGCTCGTCATCATCGGGCAGAGCAACCATCTCGATCGCGGCCGCACAGGTCACCGTCGCGCCGCGGCGCTTCAGCAATGCCCCTAGTTCGTCGGCGCGCCGCGCTGATGTCACCGCGACTCGGAATCCGGTGAGCGGCGACCAGTCCGGCTCACTCATGCCCACTGTCTATTCAGGGCTTGTTTCGCTGTGATTAAGCCGGCGTTGCGTGACCATGTCACGCCTGGTCAAGCGATAAAATTCGGCTCACGCGAGAACCTGGCCCGCTGTGAGGTCAGTCACCAAACTTCGCCGCCGCGCCAGTCGCAGGTGATCGCGGTGCTCGTGTCCAGCATCACCAGGGGTGGTAGCTGGCCAGGAAGGACGAACAGTAACCCGTCGTTCTCCGGTGTCTGCGCCAGCCCGTCCGGTGCCAGCACCGACGTCGGCCCTCTCCACGGCAGCCACCCACGTGCGGTGTACAAGGGCCTGCCCGATTCGCTCGAACGTAGCGCGCCCAGGTGGTACCCGCCGCGCACCACCTGTTCGACGGCGTCCATCAGCGCGCTGCCCAGCCCCTGACCGCGGTGGTCCTCGCGCACCGCGATGGCCTCTACGTAGCCACACCGCATGGGGGTGCCGCCAATTAGGAAGCGCCGCTGAACGACCGCCGCGTGTCCGATCAGCGCGCCCCGCCGACAGATCAGCGCATGCATCCCGCCGAGAGCGTGGTCCCAGTCGGTGTCGGTGAACTCGTAATCAGGAGTTGCGCGGAAAGCTTCAATGACCATCGAGCGGGCATGCTCGCGGGTCTCGTCGTCGAGATCGGACGTGTGAACCAGGCGAGCAAGCACACCCTCGTTCTACCAGCGCGGGCCGCTGCGCGCTTCAGTACCGCCGGGTCAGCTCACGGCACCTCGGACGGTCGCCTTAGTCGCGACCAGTGCAACCGCACCGTCTGGCCGGGCCGCGCCTGGGCAGCCCTGTCGATATCGCTGTCGATGACCACACCGACCACCGGGTAGCCGCCGGTCACCGGATGGTCCGGACCCAGGATCACCGGAAATCCGTTCGGCGGAACCTGGATCGCCCCCCGGGTCGCTCCCTCACTGGGGAGCTGGCGTTCGGAGTTGCGGTA
>DAOUYK010000151.1 GCA_030666145.1 Mycolicibacterium sp.
GACCGCAGTGTTACGACGCTCACATTCGCCGTCGGCGACGAAACCAAAGCCGTCGCCTCACTGTTCGCCCTCTGAACCGTTCGGCTAAACAGTACAAGCGTACTGACCAGCGTATTCGGTTACTAGCCAGTACCTACTGAACCGCTTCGCTAGGGGATGCTTTTGCAATCTTTGCAAATTCGCCGTCCCCGTTGGCGGAAATTTGCAAATGAAATTGGTTGACCTGCGATTATGAGGTGGCGCATCCTCTAATTAGCACACGTCAGTTAAGACGCTGGAGCGTTAGCAATGCGCAAGCTCCGCAGGGTTTCCAGCGACTTGGCCAACTGTCTTGAAACAACTGTCTTGAAACAACTGTGAGGAGCGGCGCAATGTCCACCGTCGGCACACCGAAGAGCCCGGAACAGATCCAGCACGACTGGGATAACAACCCCCGCTGGAAGGGCGTCACGCGCACCTATACCCCGAAGGACGTCGTCGCACTGCAGGGCCACGTCGTCGAGGAGAGCACGCTGGCCCGCCGCGGCGCCGAGGTGCTCTGGGAGCAGCTGCACGACATGGACTACGTCAACTCACTCGGCGCGCTGACGGGCAACCAGGCAGTGCAACAGGTCCGCGCCGGCTTGAAGGCGATCTACCTGTCGGGCTGGCAGGTTGCCGGCGACGCAAACCTGTCGGGCCACACCTACCCAGACCAGAGCCTCTACCCGGCCAACTCGGTACCTCAGGTGGTGCGCCGCATCAACAGCGCGCTGCTGCGCGCCGACCAGATCGCCAAGGTCGAGGGCGACCGCTCGGTCGAGAACTGGCTCGCCCCGATCGTCGCCGACGGCGAGGCGGGCTTCGGTGGTGCACTCAACGTCTATGAGCTGCAGAAGGCCATGATCACCGCCGGTGTCGCCGGTTCGCACTGGGAAGATCAGCTGGCCTCGGAGAAGAAATGCGGCCACCTAGGCGGCAAGGTGCTGATCCCGACGCAGCAGCACATCCGAACTCTGACCTCAGCTCGCTTGGCTGCCGACGTCGCCGACGTCCCGACCGTCGTGATCGCCCGTACCGACGCCGAGGCCGCCACTCTCATCACCTCCGATGTCGACGAGCGCGACCGTCCGTTCATCACCGGAGAGCGGACCAAGGAAGGCTTCTACCGGGTGAAGAACGGCCTGGAGCCCTGCATCGCCCGTGCCAAGTCCTACGCGCCATACTCCGACCTGATCTGGATGGAGACCGGCACCCCAGACCTCGAGCTGGCCAAGAAGTTCGCCGAGGGCGTCAAGAGCGAGTTCCCGGATCAGATGTTGGCCTACAACTGCTCACCGTCATTTAACTGGAGGCAGCACTTGGACGACGCGACCATCGCGAAGTTCCAGAACGAGCTCGGCGCGATGGGCTTCAAGTTCCAGTTCATCACGCTTGCCGGTTTCCACGCCCTGAACTACTCGATGTTCGACCTCGCCCATGGCTACGCCCGCAACCAGATGAGTGCCTACGTCGAACTGCAGGAACGCGAGTTCGCCGCCGAGGAGCGGGGCTACACCGCCACCAAACACCAGCGTGAGGTCGGTGCCGGGTACTTCGACCGGATCGCCACCACCGTGGACCCGACGAGCTCGACCACCGCACTGGCAGGCTCGACCGAAGAGGGCCAGTTCCACTAGCACCGACGCGCGCCCGCCGGAGCTGGACGCGCGCTCGCCGGAGTTGACAGCGCTGGCCTCGCTCAGAATCCTTGGGCGGGGCCAGCCGCCGTCGGGCCCCCGAGGCGGTGAAGTTCAGCAGGCCGTGAAGTTCAGCAGGGCCTGGTGTACAGCAGGGCGAAGAGATCGAGGAGACGTAATGAGCATCGAGCGGGTTGGCGTCGTCGGCGCCGGGCAGATGGGTGCAGGCATCGCCGAGGTGTGCGCTAAGGCTGGTGCGCATGTCCTGGTCTACGAGCCGACAGAGAAGCTGACTGCCGCGGGCGAAGCCCGGATCGCCTCATCGCTGGATCGCGCGGCCGCCAAGGGCAAGCTCTCTGGTGCCGAACGCGACGCCGCGCTGGCCAACCTTGGGTTCACCACCAGCCTGGGCGACCTGGCTGATCGCCAGCTGGTCATCGAGGCGATCATCGAAGACGAAGACGTCAAGGCGAAGCTCTTCGCAGAACTTGACGCAGTCATCAGCGATCCGGACGCGGTGCTGGCGTCGAACACGTCGAGTATTCCGATCATGAAGATCGCCGCGGCGACCCAGAATCCGGGACGCGTGCTGGGTCTGCACTTCTTCAACCCGGTCCCCGTGCTGCCACTTGTCGAGCTGGTCAGCACGCTGGTCACCACCGATGAAGCCGCCGCGCGCACCGAGAAGTTCGCGAGCGAAGTTCTGGGCAAGCAAGTTGTGCGGTGCACCGATCGGTCCGGATTCGTGGTCAACGCACTGCTGGTGCCCTACCTACTGTCGGCGATCAGGATGGCCGAGGCAGGCGTGGCCACGGTAGAGGACATCGACACCGCCGTCGTCGCCGGGCTGTCACACCCCATGGGGCCCCTTCGCCTGAGCGACCTGATCGGCCTCGATACGTTGAAGTTGATCGCGGACAAAATGTTCGACGAGTTCAAGGAGCCGCTCTACAGCCCGCCGCCGCTGCTTCAGCGTATGGTCGAGGCTGGACAGCTGGGGAAGAAATCCCGCGAGGGCTTTTACCGATACTGAGGGAACCGGCGCAGGCATAGAGTGTCACTTTGGAATTGGCTTCAGTGTTAGCTAACCTTTTTACTAAGCATGACTTGCCGGTTCACCGTGCGGCCGGGTGCGCAGACATTCAGACGCCTGCATCGCCATCCAGCCGCGGGCTGGCCGACGGGCAGAAAAATTGGCAAGGGGTTGTCGTATGTCGGGTGCCACGCCGGAACTCTCGCCTTTCTATGAGGAATCGCAGTCGATCTACGACGTATCTAACGAATTCTTCGCGCTGTTCCTAGGGCCGACTATGGGTTATACGTGTTCATACTTCGAACGCGAAGATATGACGCTCGACGAGGCACAGATCGCGAAGTTCGACCTTGCCCTGGGCAAGCTGAACCTCGAGCCAGGAATGACGCTGCTCGACGTGGGGTGTGGATGGGGTGGTGCGCTACGCCGTGCCATCGAGAAGTTCGACGTCAATGTAATCGGAATCACGCTGAGCGAGTATCAGCACGCGTACAGCAGCGCGATGCTTGCTGAGCTGCCGACCAATCGCTCGGTGGAGGTGCGGCTGCAGGGTTGGGAGGAGTTCGACGAGCCGGTCGACCGGATTGTGTCGATCGGTGCGTTCGAGGCGTTCAAGTCAGATCGTTATCCGCTGTTCTTCGAGCGGGCCTACAACATCCTGCCCGCCGACGGGCGGATGCTCCTGCACACCATTCTGGCGCACACCCAGAAGTTTTTCCGCGACAACGGGATCAAGCTCACCATCAGTGATCTGAAGTTCATGCTGTTCATCGGTTCCGAGATCTTCCCCGGTGGACAGCTTCCCGCCGCCGAAGACATCGAGAAGCTCGCCGCCAACTCGGGATTCACTCTCGAGCGCACCCATCTGCTGCAGGCGCATTACGCCCGCACTCTCGACATATGGGCAGCCAACCTTGAGGCCAACAAGGCGGCGGCGATCGAGATGACGTCACCCGAGGTGTACGACCGCTACATGCACTATTTGACGGGTTGCGCGGACTTCTTCCACCGCGGTATCACCAACGTCGGACAGTTCACGCTGGTCAAGGGCTAGACGCAGCCAAGGCTAGGGCGTCTAGGGCTAGAGGCGGCTAGGTCTAGGCCCAGGCAGCTGCCAACCGTTCCTTCTCGGCCGTCACGTCGAAATCCGGCGGTGGCCAACTCATATTGAGGCGTTTCACCGCTTTGATGAGCAGCTCGGTGATGGCCAGGCGGCTGTACCACTTCCTGTTGCAGGGCACGACATGCCATGGTGCGTAGTCCGTTGACGTCCGATCCAACATGGCCTGGTACGCCTCCTGGTACAGCGGCCACTTCAGCCGCTCGTCGACGTCACCGGGGTTGTACTTCCAGTATTTGTCCGGCCGTTCAAGCCGCTCGGCCAATCGCTTCTTCTGCTCGTCTAGCGAGACGAACATCGCCACCTTCACCAGCGCCATACCGTCGTCGACCAATTGCCGCTCGAAGGCGTTGATCTCGTCGTAGCGGGGCTCCCAGACCCGCGGTGGCACCAAGTTGTGCACACGCACGATCAGGACATCCTCGTAATGGGACCGGTCGAAGACACCGATGTGTCCGGCGGTGGGCAGCGCCTTCCGGATCCGCCACAGGTAGTGATGGCTCAGTTCCTCGGCTGTCGGCTTGCCAAAGCTCGTGTACTGGATACCCTGCGGATTAGCACCGCCCACAACATGCTTGACGATGCCACCCTTACCCGCGGTGTCCATGCCCTGCAATACCAGCAGCACCGACCTGGTGTCGCCGGCGCGGCTGTTGGCGTAGAGCATCTCCTGCAGTTCGGCGAAGCGCACATTTCGCTCTTCCTGCAGCGTGGGGGCGTCGGCCTTCTTGCCGCGGAACCCGGGAGTAGCTCGTGCGTCGATATCGCGGACCCTGTCGCCGGGGCGGAACATCAACTCGACATGAGGTTCGTGGGACCACAACGACGGCAAGTCGGACAGCTCGCTCATGCCGTTAGCCAAGCAGCCGAGGCGGAAGAGAAGGCGACGGGTGAGGCATCTGCCGGTACTTCTCCAGTGAGCCGCCCACTTCGACGATTCCGCACAGTGCGCTCCACGACAGCATCGTCAGATAGTCGATCAGATCGTCGGAGGTCATTCGTGGATTGGACATCCACGAATGAGTGGCGAGCTGTACACCGCCGACGATCTGGTAGGCCCAAGGCTCGATGCCACCGGTGTCCATCCCGACTTCGAGCATGCGGCGGCGGAACATCACCGCCAGCATCCGGGCGATAATCTGCTCGGAATCGGCGATGGCTTTGCTCTTACTCGCCGAATTGTTTGCCATCACGAACCGGTAGGGCTCGGGCTCGTTGGCGACCGTCTCGACGTATACCCGGGTGAGCTCACGGATGAGGTTGTAACCTTCCAGGTTCGACGACAGCGCGGCGGCCATGTTAGGGATCAGGGTGGTCTGCGCGAAACGCATCATCACCGCCGTGGTGAGGTCGTTCTTGTCGACGAAGTAGCGGTAGAGCACGGTTTTGGATACCCCGATCTCAGCCGCGATCTCATCCATGCTGACGCTACTGCCGTTGCGGCGGATAGCTTCCAGGGTCCCGTCGACAAGCTCGTTTCGTCGCTGCACCTTGTGTTGATGCCAGCGTCGTTTTCGACCATCGGTCTTGACCGACCCAGGTGAGGTTTGATGTGCCACGTTCGAGGTATTCCATTCCGTAGTCCGTGTTGATGATAACGGCGAGGGGGCCCGCGCTCGGGACGGCGGGACAGGCACGTCGGCCACATCGCAACCGGCAGTCGCCTGAATAGCAGATGATGGAGCGGTGGCACATCGATTGACTGTCCCCGGCGGTCCGGCTCGGGGGTCGAATGTCGCCGGCGGTCCGGTTCCGGGGTCGAATGTCGCCGGCGCTCCGGGGCCAGGGCAGGGCAGGCGTGGCAGCTTCGCCGAAGCGCTTACCGGAGCCGACTCGGTTGCCGACGCCGAACGCAGGCGGGGCCTGAGGCGAATGAAGGTCGTCGCCGTGAGCTTCCTGCTCGGCGCCACCGTGGTCTTCCTGGTCTGCACCTGGGCGCAATCCCATGGTGCTGCTCCCTGGGTCGGCTACGTCCGGGCCGCCGCCGAGGCGGGCATGGTCGGCGCACTGGCTGACTGGTTTGCGGTCACCGCGCTGTTCAAGCACCCATTGGGTATTCCCATCCCGCACACAGCGATTATCAAGCGCAAGAAGGATCAGCTCGGCGAGGGCCTGGGCGATTTCGTCCGCGAGAACTTCATGTCGCCGGACGTCGTGGCGACCAAACTGCGCGACGCTCAGGTGGCCGGCCGGGCCGGCAAGTGGCTCGCGGAACCGGCGCACGCCGAGCGTGTCGCCGCGGAAGCGTCGACGGTGTTGCGGGTGCTCGTCGAGATGCTCCGTGATGAGGATATCCAGCAGGTATTCGACCGGATGATCGTCAAGCGGGTCGCCGAGCCGCAATGGGGCCCACCGATCGGTCGGGTGCTGGCCTCTCTGCTGGAGGCAGGTCGTCAGGAAGCGCTGATCCAGCTGCTCGCTGACCGAGCCTTCGAATGGTTCCTAAAAGCGGGCGAGGTCATCGAACGGGTGATTGAGCGAGACTCTCCATCATGGTCGCCGCGCTGGGTCGACGGCCTGATCGGCGATCGGATCCACCGCGAACTGATGGACTTCACCGACAAGGTCCGTCGTAATTCCGACCATGAATTGCGCCGTTCGGCCACCAAGTTTTTGTTCGAGTTCGCCGTCGACTTGCAGAACGATGAGGCGACCATTCAGCGAGCAGAGAACGTCAAAGAGCAAATCATGGCCCGCGACGAGGTGGCCAACGCGGCCGAGACCGCGTGGACCGCAGCCAAGCGAATCCTGATTGAGTCCGTCGACGACCCGAACTCGACGTTGCGGGCGCGCATCGCCGATTCGGCGATGCACATCGGAGAGTCCTTGCGCGATGATTCCGACCTGCGCAACAAGGTTGACAATTGGATCGTGCGTGCGGCTCAACACCTGGTGAGCGAGTATGGGACGGAGATCACAGCGATCATTACCGAGACCATCGAGCGTTGGGATGCCGACGAGGCGAGCCGTCGAATCGAGCTCCATGTGGGCCGTGACCTGCAGTTCATCCGTATCAACGGCACCGTGGTCGGTGCACTTGCCGGCCTTGTCATCTACTCGGCAGCGCAGTTACTCTTCTGACCTGCGCTAACTAGTGCTTGCAAAAGTTAGCACCCCACCGTACGGTTTCGGATGTCACTGATCGGATACCCAACGTAGCGAGGGGGCAGCCATGCCGCAGGATGAAAATCTTGCCGCTGTTATGTCCAGCGCTGCGCAGGACATAGGGGGTTTCATCCGGACCCAGCGCGAGGCCGCGCAGGTGTCAGTGCGGCAGCTGGCCGAGAAGGCCGGAGTCAGCAATCCTTACCTCAGCCAGATCGAGCGGGGGTTGCGTAAACCCTCCGCCGACGTCCTGAGCCAGATCGCCAAAGCGCTGCGGGTCTCCGCTGAGGTGCTTTACATCCGGGCCGGGATTCTCGAGCCCACGGAGACCAGCGAGGTCCGCGACGCCGTCATTACCGACGCAGCGATCAGCGAGCGGCAGAAGCAGGTTCTGCTCGATATTTACACGTCGTTCTGTCAACAGAACGAAGCCGCGGCCATCGAGGCTGCAAAAGCAGCAGCGGCACCGGGGAACAGAGTAAGCGGGGCAGATGAGGAGCCGACGACTGAACAAGATTACGGCGGCTTCCAGCGCCGTCTGCAACTAACTCAATCACTTACGACCGATCCCAAATCGTGAAACGAAAGGAACTAACCATGGCTGAGAAGAACCAGATCGAAATCGAAGACCTGAAGGCCCCGCTGCTCGCGGCCGTCGGCGCTGCCGACCTGGCCTTGGAGCGTGTCAACGAGATTGTCGCGACGCTGCGTGACCGTGCCGGCGATGCTCGCACCGATGCCGAGGCTCGCGTCGAGGGGAGCCGCGCCCGCATCAGCAAGCTGCAGGAAGAGCTGCCGTCGCAGGTCGATGACATCCGCGACAGGCTGACCTCTGAAGAGCTTCGCAAGCTTGCCGAGAACTACGCCGAGACCGCGCAGTCGACGTACAACAGGCTGATCACGCGTGGTGAGGCCGCACTGGTGCGCCTACGTAACCAGCCGGTGCTCGAAGAGGCTGCGAACCGCGTTGAGGGATACACCGACCAGGCCGTCGAGCTGACTCAGGAAGCTCTGGGCAACGTCGCCTCGCAGACTCGCGCGGTCGGCGAACGCGCCGCCAAGTTGGTCGGTGTCGATTTGCCGGCGAAGGCTCCGGCTAAGAAGGCTCCGGCCAAGAAGGCCGCGGCTAAGAAGGCCGCGGCTAAGAAGGCTCCGGTCAAGAAGGCTCCGGCCAAGAAGACCGCGGCTAAGAAGGCTCCGGCTAAGAAGGCTCCGGCCAAGAAGGCCCCGGCCAAGAAGGCCCCGGCCAAGAAGGTCACCCAGAAGTAGCCCTTGACTGAGGCGCGCCCGCCCAGGGCGCGCCTTAGCTGGGTGGAAGAAGTCGACCAGGGGACGTAACCCGCATAGGCTGTCGAGCGTGGAGCTCCAAGGCCTGGTGAGTTACGTCCTCTTAGCTTTACAAATCGTTGTCCTGCTGACAGCGATTTACGCGTTCGTGCATGCCGC